>JAQBHG010000135.1:0-14484 GCA_032127975.1 Steroidobacteraceae bacterium | reverse complement strand
CCATTTGAGCTTGGGGACCACCCAGTCGTTCATGCCGATGTCGAGGTCGGACAGGAGGAAGACGGGCGTCTGGAACCGCTCCGCGAGGTCGAACGCCGCCACCATCAGGTAGAAGCACTCCTCCGGGTTCGCGGGGTAGAGGCAGATGTGTTTCGTGTCTCCGTGGGACGCGTAGGCACACGCCAGAATGTCGCCCTGCTGGGTGCGCGTCGGCATGCCCGTCGAGGGCCCGACTCGCTGCACGTCGAACAGCACGGCGGGAATCTCGGCGTAGTAGGCGAACCCGATCAGCTCGTTCATCAGCGAGATGCCCGGGCCGCTGGTGGGCGTGAATGCACGAACGCCGTTCCACGAGGCCCCGACCACGACCCCGATCGCGGCAAGCTCGTCCTCGGCCTGCACAATCAGGTAATCGTTCTTGCCGGTCTTCGGATCGACTCGATGGCGCGCGCAGAGCGACCGGAACGCGTCCATCAACGAGGTCGAGGGCGTGATCGGGTACCACGCACCGACGGTGGCACCGGCATACAGGCAGCCGAGCGCCGCAGCGGTATTGCCGTCGATCATCACGTGGCCGGCCGTCGCATTCATGCGCTCGATGCGCGTCGGCAACGGACACTCAAAATTGTCCTTCGCATAGCGATAGCCGATCTCGATCGCCTTCATGTTCGATTCCACGAGCGCCGGCTTCTTCGCAAAGGTCTGCGCCAGCAACGCGCGAATGACTTCCAGGTCGAGGTCGATCAGCGCCGCCAGCGTGCCCGCATACATGATGTTCTTCATCAGCGTACGGGCCCGCGCGCCCTCGAAATTGTCGTTGCAGAGCTGGGCGAACGGGACGCCGAAGGTCCTGATCTCTTCGCGAGCCAGCAAGGTGCTGCTCGGCCAGGTCGAGTCGTAGACCAGGCAGCCGCCGGCACACACGTCACGCACGTCGCGTGAATAGGTCTCCGCATTCATCGCCACCATGACGTCCACGCTTCCGCCGCGCGAGCGCCAGCCGTCGCGGGTCACGCGGATTTCGTACCAGGTGGGCAGGCCCTGGATGTTCGACGGGAAGAAGTTCTTGCCGACCACCGGCACGCCCATCCGGAAGATCGCCTTCATGACGAGCGAATTCGCGCTGGCGGATCCGGATCCGTTGACGTTCGCGAACTTGATCGTGAAATCGTTTACGCGCGGCGAAGCGCTGGCTCGCTCTGGCATCGGGCCTCATCCTCGGCATAGGGAATCTTGATCCAGGACTTCTGCATTTCCCATGCGTCCGTCGGGCAGCGCTCCGCGCACAAGCCGCAATGAACACACAGGTCCTCGTCTTTCACCATCACGCGACTGGTCTGCTTCAGTGACTCGGACACGAACAACGGCTGGTCCGGATTCTGGCGCGGAGCCTTCAGTCGCGCGACCACGTCCTGCTCGTCGCCATTTGCCGTGATCGTCAGGCAGTCCGTCGGGCAGATATCGATGCAGGCGTCGCATTCGATACAGAGGCCCGCGTGGAACACGGTCTGGATGTCGCAGTTCAGGCAGCGACTGACCTCTTCAGCCGCGCGAGCGGCATCGAAGCCGAGCTCGACTTCGATATTGAGTCGCTTGAACCGGTCCTTCAGGCTCACATGGGGCATCAGCCGCCGCGCTGAAGCGTCGTAATCATTCTTGTACGACCACTCGTGCATCCCGACCTTGCGGCTCTGAAGATTGACCCCGCGGGGCATGCGCTCGTCGAGCGGCATGCCGGCGCAATGCTTGTGGATCGAAATGGCGGCCTGGTGGCCGTGCTCGACGGCCCAGATGATGTTCTTCGGGCCGAATGCCGCGTCGCCGCCGAAGAACACGCCCGGTCGCGTCGACTCGTACGTGAGCTTGTCGATCTTCGGAACGTTCCACTTGTCGAACTCGATGCCGAGGTCCTGCTCAACCCACGGAAAGGCATTTTCCTGGCCGATCGCAAGGATGACGTCGTCGCAGGGGATGAACACTTCCTCGACCACGCGCTGATCCTTGATTTCGGCGCCGTCCATCACGTACTCGAGTCGCTCGAAGGTCATGCCCTTCAGCTTCCCGCCTTCGACGACGAAGGCCTTTGGCGCGTGGTTGACGATGATCTCGACATTCTCTTCTTCGGCATCCTCGAGTTCCCACTCGGATGCCTTGAAGAAACCGCGCGGCTTGCGGGCCATGACCTTGACGCTCTTCGCGCCGAGCCGGAGTGATGTACGGCAACAATCCATTGCGGTATTGCCGACACCGATGATCAGCACCCGCTCGCCGATCTTGTCGACATGCTCAAACGCCACGGATTCGAGCCAGGCGATTCCGATATGGATGCGGTCGGTGTCGTTGCGCCCCGGCAGCTTCAGCTCCTTGCCCCTGGGCGCACCGGTACCGACGAACAGCGCGTCGAATCCGCCCTGGTCGAGCAGCTTGCGCATGCTCGCAACGGGCGAACCCAGGCGCAGATCCGCGCCCATGCCGACGATGTAGCCGATCTCCTCGTCCAGCACCTGCGCCGGCAGGCGGAACGAAGGGATGTTGGTACGCATCAGTCCGCCGGCGATCGCGTACTGCTCGAAGATCACGACCTCGTACCCGAGCGGCAGCAGGTCATTGGCGACAGTGAGTGTCGCCGGGCCCGCGCCGATGCAGGCGACCCGCTTGCCATTCTTCTGGGCCGGTGCCTTTGGCAACCGCGGCGTGATGTCGTCACGCTGGTCGGAAGCGACGCGCTTCAGCCGGCAGATTGCGACCGGCTTTTCCTCGACCCTGCCGCGCCGGCAGGCGGGCTCGCAGGGCCGGTCGCAGACCCGCCCCAGGATCCCTGGAAAGACATTTGACTCGCGATTGACCATATAGGCATCGGAGTACTTTCCGAGCGCGATCAGCCGCAGGTACTCGGGTACATCGGTATGCGCCGGGCAGGCCCACTGGCAATCCACCACCTTGTGGTAGTAATCAGGGTCACTCGTGTCGGTGGGCAGCATCGGCTCGGATTACCCCGCGGGTGGTCGTCCGGTCATTATACCGGCCGTCGACCCGGGACCGGCACTGGCGCGCCTCCGCTTCAGGCGTTAACAGGGCGCCGGCCGACCATTTCCGCGATGCGAGTCGCCGTCAGCAGCGCCCGGAGGCCATCCTCGCCCGAAACAACCGGCGGACGGCCCCGTTCGATGGCGCCGAGGAACGACTCGATCTCCGCCAGCAGGGCATCGCCCTGCTCGAAACTGCGCTCCTCGACATCGACCTTGGGCGGCACACCCTCTTCAATCACTGCCGGCCGGCGCACGATGGTCAGCAGTTTCTGCTGAAGGTCGATGGACAGATAGGCATCCGCCTGGAACACCCTGAGCTTACGTTCCGATTTCATGCTGATGCGGCTGGCGGTCACGTCGGCGACGCAGCCATTCTCAAAACGGATGCGGGCGTTGGCGATGTCGATCTCGTCAGTGAACACCGGCGCACCGATCGCGTCGATCGATGCGATAGGCGAATGCACGACATTCTGGATCAGGTCGATGTCATGGATCATCAAGTCGAGCACGACACTGACATCCGTGCCGCGCGCCTTGAATGGCGCGAGGCGGTTCGATTCGATGAAGCGCGGATTCACCAGCTCGCCCGCGACCGCGAGTATCACGGGATTGAAGCGTTCGAGGTGGCCCACCTGCAGCACGCGGCCGGCCTCTGCCGCCATTGCGATGAGTTCGCGCGCCTCCGCTTCAGTCGCGGTGATCGGCTTCTCGACCAGCACATGCGTACCCGAGCGAAGGAAGTCCCGCGCAACCGCATGGTGCGTCGCAGTCGGCGTCGCAATGCTGACTGCGTCGGTCCGGCCGAGCAGCTGGCGATGGTCGTCGAATACGGCGACTCCGAGTTCCGCTGCAATGCGTCCACGCGCAGCGGGGTCGGGATCAACCACACCCACCAGATCGCAATGCGGAAGCTGCGCATATTTCTGGGCATGAAAGCGGCCGAGGTAGCCGGCGCCGATGACGGCGCAGCGCAATCGTTTCGTCGTCAGGGGCGCTGCTCCCGGTTCCAGCGGCTGCGGCGCCGGTGCAAATAGCGCATCCGGAGGATTGCTGCGGCGTAGGCGATGCACGTAACGGCGAACAGGAGTGCCGCAGCGAAACCCAGGTCCCAGGACCCTGCCGCCCAGCTGCGCGCGGCAGCGATCAGCGCTGCGAATGGTCCGAGCGCCAGCGCGCCATAGGGCTTCATCTCGTACAGCGGTTCAGGCCACCACAGCTTGTGCATCGAAGTGCATGACCCCGGCCGGCCCTCGCAACGGGCGCCAGTATAGCCATCTTGCCGTAAGCCGGCGGCAAGGTCAGACTTGCCGCGATGGCTGCCAGCGGACCGATTTCAAAATTCCTGCAAGAGCTTCCACCGTTCTGGCGCCGGGAACTCAGCTTCTTCGCCCTGCTGTTCGGCTTCGGGCTGCTCGTCCTGCCCTTCCTGATCTATCTCGCCGGTTTCCTGACGCTGGGTCCCTATGAGGGCGGACTGCTGGCGTTCCTGAGTTCGCTGATGGCGGCCATATTCACGGCAAAACCGTCCGCCTGGCTGCTCGTGATCGGTCCCTACGTGTTATTCACGGCCATTCGCTTCCTGACACGGCCATTCCGGCGCCGGGCCTGATCGGCTTCACTTCCGGGGCCCGCGGCTCGCGGCACTGGCATCCCTGGCCGCACGGAACTCATTGCCTTCGTACCAGTCGGGCCAGGATTTCTGGTTGGCAACCCTGGCGCCGACCTCGAACAGCAACTTGAGGTCCTCAACCGTTCCACTGACGTTCCAGGACGCCTCGTATTGATCAGCGGGTTTGTGATAGCGCGAGGCGTAGTACTCGTCGTATTGCGCAAGCCCCGCGCCTGGCGGCCCATCGCGCAGTGTCGTGCCCGACTTGATGTAAAGCGCCGGCACACCGGCCTTTGCGAAATTGAAATGATCCGAGCGGTAGAAATAGCCTGCCTCGGGCCGCCGATCCGGCGTCAACGTGCGGCCCTGGGACTTGGCGGCAGCCGCCAGCAGGTCCTCCAGTTCCGACGCGCCGAAACCGACTACCTCCACGTCCCTGGCGCGGCCGAGAGGGACCAGTGCATCGATATTGATGACCGCAGCCGTCTTCGCCAACGGGACCAGCGGCTGCTCAGCATAATGCTCCGAGCCAATCAGGCCGGACTCCTCGGCGGTCACCGCGAGAAACATCACGGACCGCGACGGGCCAGGCATCATTTCACGGAAGCCCTGCGCGATCGTCAGGATGCCCGCGACACCGGTCCCATTATCGACGGCGCCATTGAAAATGCTGTCCCCCGATGAACCGAGCGAACGGCCCAGGTGATCCCAGTGCGCCACGTAGATGACGTATTCGTCGGGCCGGTCCTTGCCCGGTATGACACCCGCGAGATTTGGCGACTTGGCGCGCCGGATCACATTGCGCACACCGCCGGTCGCCGTCACTCCCAGCGGCACGGGGTGAAAGCCGCGCTGCACGGCCACGGCCATCATTTCATCAAGGTCCCGGCCCGCCAATTCCATCAGCTGGCGCGCGCGGCCTTGCGTGATCCAGCCCTCGAGCGCCGTGCGGCCAGCGTTGCCATCGGGCCGATCAGCGTAGAATTGCGGACCCGACCAGCCATTCCTGACCACCTGCCAGTCGTAGGCCGCGGGCAGCGTGTCATGAATGATGATCGCGGCAGCGGCGCCCTGGCGCGCCGCCTCCTCGAACTTGTAGGTCCAGCGACCGTGGTAGGTCATCGTCTTGCCACGGAACAGCGCCGGGTCGCCGCTCACGAATCCCGGATCGTTGACCAGGATCAGTGCCGTCTTGCCCCGCATGTCGATGCCCGCGTAATCATTCCAGCCATATTCGGGTGCGACAATGCCGTAACCGACGAACACGACCTCGCTGGCCTCGATCGACGACTCGGGCCGCACCCTGCGCGTCCCGATCACCATGTCGTCCCCGAAGGCCAGCGTCATGCCGCCGCCGCCCCGGGCAAATGAAAGCCTCGGATCGATGGCGGTGATTTCCACCAGTGAAACGTCCTGGCGAAAGCTGCCGCCGGTCACCGGTTGAAGGCCAAGCTCCAGGAACTGCTTCTCGAGAAACTCGATCGTGCGCTGCTCCCCCGGCGTGCCGGGCGCGCGACCCTCGAGCTCGTCATCGGAAACGCCCTGCACCAGCTCGCGGAAGACCGGCTCGGTAATCGCCCCGGAAGCCTTCTTGAGGCCCTTGTCATACGCACCGAAGGCGCCTGTTGCCAGGGCAATGGCCAGCGCAGCGAACAGAATCGTTGCTTGTCTGTCGAATCGCATCATGCAGTCCTTGTTTCCCGGAATTCGGCGCGCATCAGGCGTTGCCCTGCGGCCAGTAATGCCAGCCCAGCATCACCAGCGCGAGCCACATGGCTGCCTGGGCATACCAGCGCCAGGAACGGCCTCGTTGCAGACCTGCGAATGCGGCCGCAGCAATGCCGGCCAATGCGGCAAAAAGGGCCGCGGCGGCCAGAAGCGATGGATATTCCGCACCGATCGCGGGTTGCGAGCCGGAAGACAGGGCGAATATGACAACCACCATCACGAGTACCAGGGCGATCGAGGCGGCGGACCCCAGCACGACCCCGGTCAGGAAGCCCAATGGACCCATCGGCAATGCCCCCGCAGCGGCGTGACGCTGGTACTTGCTACGGCGGCGTAGCGCCTCTACCTTCTTAACCTGGACGCGGCCCGCCTGGGGCCGTAGAAGGCAGTTTAGCAGCCCATGAAGCCACTTACGCCGACGGCCACCTCGCCCCGCCTCCGCCAGCTGTTGCTGGCGGCGCTCGTGGTCACGGCCGTCATTGCGCTCGGCGGCTCGGGCGCACAGCGCGCCGTTGCGGTCGCCCCGGCGATCGACTCATCCGGCGATCTGGTTGCCAGCGAGCGCCACCGGCGCGTCATGCGCCTGGTCTCCGAAGTGGTCGATCGGCAGCATTACCGGCAGGCCGCGCTGGATGACGACATGTCTTCGCAGATCTACGAGCGCTACCTCGAGGCGCTCGACGGCGGCCGCAGCTACCTGCTTGCGACCGACATTGCCGGGTTCGAGCACCTGCGCTACCAGCTCGACGAAGCGATCAGGAATGCCGACGCTTCGCCTGCCTTCGAGATATTCACGCGCTATCGCCAGCGCAACCGTGAAGTGCTGCAGCACGCGATTGCGCTCCTCGACACGGAACCTGACTTCACGCTCGACGAAAGCCTCCGTTTCGACCGCAGCGACGAAGGTTGGGCAACCTCGCAAGAAGAATTGCAGGAACTGTGGCGCAAGCGCGTCAAGAATGACGCGCTTTCGCTGCTGCTGGCGGGCAAGACGTGGCAGGAAGCAGGCGACATCCTGCGCAAGCGATATGAGCGAGTCGCAAAGCGCATCGAACAGATCAACGCGGACGACGTCTTCGAAACATTCATGAACGCGTATTCGCACGTCTACGATCCGCATTCGAATTACCTGTCGCCGCGCAATTCCGACGAATACAACATCGCAATGAGCCTGTCCTACGAGGGCATCGGCGCGTCGCTGCAGCTGGTCGACGACCACGTGACGGTCATGAATGTGCTGCCGGGTGGCCCGGCCGCAGCTTCCGCGCAACTCAAGGCTGGTGACCGCATCACTGCAGTCGGCCAGGGCAGTGAGGGACCGCTGACCGATGTCGTCGGCTGGCGCCTGGATGACGTCGTCCAGCTCATCCGCGGCCCGATAAAGACCGTGGTGCGGCTGCAGATATTGCCGGATGGCGCGAGTCCGGGCGCAAAGGAGTCGGTGCTTGCGCTGACCCGCAACAAGGTCACGCTCGAGGGCCAGGCTGCGCAGAAGCAGGTCCACAAGATCCGCCGCGGCGATCGCGAGTTCAAGATCGGTGTCATCGAGGTGCCGAGCTTTTACCAGGACTTCCAGGCGCGCGTCGCGGGAGACGACGACTACCGCAGCACGACGCGCGACGTCCACCGCCTGATCGAAGAGCTGAAGGACGAGGCCGTCGAGTCTCTGGTCATCGACCTGCGCGACAATGGCGGTGGTCACCTGTCGGAGGCCACCGGCTTGGTCGGCCTGTTCGTCCGGGACGGTCCCGTCGTGCAGCTGCGCGAGACCAGCGGCCGCATCGAAGTGCTCGACGATCCTGAACCGGGCGTCGCCTGGCAGGGTCCGCTGATCGTGCTGGTGAATCGCGCAAGCGCATCCGCGTCAGAGATCTTCGCGGGCGCCATCCAGGACTATCACCGCGGGCTGGTGGTCGGGCAGCAGACCTACGGCAAGGGATCGGTCCAGAACCTCTATCCGCTCGATCGTTATGCGCTCGGGCCGAAGGCAGGCTTCGGGCAGCTGACCGTCACGATCGGCAAGTATTACCGGGTCACCGGTGACAGCACGCAGCATCGCGGCGTCGAACCCGACATCACGCTGCCGTCATTGCTCAGCACGGCCGATGTCGGCGAGAGCACGCAGGAAAGCGCCCTGCCCTGGGATCGGATCAGCGCAGCCAAGTTCACGCCCGAGCCGACGACCATGCCGGTGTTGCCGCTGGTCGAGCGCGTCCACGACCAGCGCGTTGCGCATAATCCGGACTTCGTGGCGCTGCAGGGCGATGTCGATGCGCTGGAACGCATGCGGACTCAACGCGATGTTTCGCTGAATTTCGTCAAGCGTCGCGCCGAGCGCGACGCGTTCGACGCCGAACGCCTGGCGCGCGAAAACGCGCGGCGCGTGGCGCACGGCCAGGAGCCACTGGCGACCATCGCGGCGCTCGACAAGGCCGATGCGCCGGATACGGTGCTCGATGAAGCGGTTGAGATCGCAATCGACGCCGTGCAATTGCCGGCTCCCCAGGAACCGGCGCGTCTGACGTCGCTCAAGCCAAACTAATCTGTCTTTATTCTTTGAATTCAACGGCTTGGTCGTTCTATCATTATTCTACTGTTATACTTGACTACAACACTAAGTGACCGTAGCATAGCCTACAATTGAACGGGAGGAGCCCGACGTGACCCGCCGCAATTGCAGGACCGAGACCCAGGTCTCACAAAACACGCGAATCTGGCTCATGGCGATGCTGGTCATCGCCGCCATCGCACTTTCGGCCTGCGACCAGGCCAATGGCGACAGCGCAGGCAAGGACACCAAGGACGAAGTCCCTGCGGTCCCCGTTGAAGTCGCGGCCACGCGTCGCGCCGAAATGGCTGCCGTGTACACGGGAACCGCCCCGATCGAATCCGAACGCAAGGCGTTCGTGATGCCGAAGGTCAAGGGCGAGATCCGCCAGGTCCTTATCGACGAGGGCCAACGCGTCCGTGAGGGCCAGGTTCTCGCGCGTCTCGACGGCGATCAGCTTCGTCTTGAAGTGGCACTCGCCGAAGCGACCAAGCACAAGCTCGAGCGCGACTATGCCCGCAACACCGAGCTGCAGGCCAAGGGCCTGATCAGCGCCGTCTCGATCGACAACCTCAAGTACGAACTCGAAGCGGCCCAGGCGTCCTGGCAGCTGGCGCGCCTGCAACTTTCCTACACGGAAATCCGCTCGCCGATCGCCGGCACCGTCACGCAGCGCCTGGACGTGGTCAAGGTCGGCAATACCGTCACCCCCGTGGGCGGCGTCATCGAAAGTGCCGACAGCGCACTGTTCGTCGTCGAGGACCTCGACTCCCTGATGCTGCGCGTCAACGTGCCGGAGCGTGAACTGGCCAAGCTGTCCGTGGGCCAGCTTGCCGAACTGAGTTTCGACGCAGTGCCGGGTCGCGCGTTTGCCGGTCAGGTCGCTCTGGTCAGCCCCTACGTGGACGCGGCGACGGCGACGTTCGGCGTGCGCATCCGGGTCACCGAAACCGGCGGCCTGCTGCGCCCGGGCATGTTCGCACGCGTCGCCATCGTTTACGAACGCAAGCTGGATGCGATGCAGATTCCGCGCACGGCGCTGCTTGAGGGTGATGGTCCGCCCAAGGTCTTCGTCGTCAAGGACGGCAAGGCCAGCGAACGGCCCGTGCAGCTTGGACTCAGCAATGGCGCCTATGTCGAGGTCGTCACGGGGCTCAAGGACGGCGAACAGGTCGTGGTCGTGGGCCAGGCGGCGGTCAAGCCCGGCGCCACGGTCCGCATCGTCAACACCCCGGCGCGGCCCGCCGCGAGCGTCCAGCCAGCCGTCGCGGCCGGCTGACCGCGCGGAGCCACGCGCATGCAGATCGTAGAATTCGCCACGCGGCGGCGCGTGACCATCCTGATGGTGACCCTGGCGGTCATCCTGTTTGGATTCGTGTCACTGACCCGCCTGAAGCTCAACCTGCTTCCGGACCTTTCGTACCCGACGCTGACGGTGCGCACCGACCTGCCCGGCGGCGCACCGCTCGAGCTGGAAACCCTGATCACTCGGCCGATCGAGGAAGCGGTCGGGATCATCCGCAACGTTCGCCAGGTGCGTTCGGTTTCACGTGCCGGTCAGGCGGACGTGATCCTGGAATTCGCCTGGGGCACGGACATGGACCTCTCGGGCATCGACGTGCGCGAGAAGATCGACCTGCTGCAGCTTCCGATCGAGGCCAGCCGGCCGATCCTGCTGCGCTTTGATCCGTCCACCGAGCCGGTCATGCGCCTTGCATTCGTCGACACGGATGATTACGCGAAGGCCGCCGGCAGCGACGCCGGCACCGTCGATCGGCTCAAGTCGCTGCGCCGCTTCGCGGACGACCGCCTGAAACCGGACCTCGAGTCCGTGGACGGCTCCGCGGCGGTCAAGGTCAGCGGCGGCTACGAAGACGAGATCCAGATCTTCGTGGACCAGGGAAAACTCGCCCAGCTCAATATCTCGATCGAGACGATTGCGCGGCGGCTGCGCGAAGAAAATGTCAATCTTTCCGGCGGCCGGCTGGAACAGGGCACGCAGCGATTCCTGGTGCGGACACTGAACGAGTTCACGTCCGTGCAGCAAATGGCGGATGCGATCATCGCGTCGGTTGACGGCAAGCCGGTGTACCTGCGCGACGTCGCCAGCGTCACCAGCGGCTACAAGGATCGCGAAGCGATCACACGGCTGAGCGGCCGCGAATCGGTCGAACTCGCCGTCTACAAGGAAGGCGACGCCAATACAGTGCAGCTTGCGTCGGGCGTCCGCAAACGCATCGAGGAACTCGGCAAGTCGCTACCCACCGGCAGCGAACTGAGCCTGGTCTACGACCAGTCGCGATTTATTTCGTCGGCGATCGGCGAGGTTCGCGATGCGGCCCTGATCGGCGGCATTCTTGCAATCCTGGTGCTTTACCTGTTCCTGCGCGATGCGCGCGCGACGATGATCACGGGCATCGCGATCCCGGTCTCCGTGATCGGCACTTTCGTGCTGATGTACGCCTTCGACCTGTCGCTCAACATCATGTCGCTGGGCGGGATTGCGCTCGCTGTCGGCATGCTCGTGGACAACGCCGTCGTGGTGCTCGAGAACATCGTGCGTCATCGCGAGCGCGGCTTGTCGCGACTCGATGCCGCACAGCAGGGTACCCGCGAGGTCGCCACGGCGATCACTGCTGCGACCTTGACCTCGGTCGCCGTATTCTTCCCGATGGTATTCATCACCGGTATCGCGGGCCAGCTGTTCAAGGACCAGGCGCTGACCGTCAGCTTCGCGCTGCTGTTCTCGCTGATCGTCGCGATGACGCTCGTGCCGATGCTCGCTGCCGGCCGCGAGGCGCTGCCGGTACCCGAGCCTGAGCGCCCGCCCGGTCCGGTGGGCCGCGTGATCGGAAAATCCATACGATTCACACGCCGGTGCTTCGCATGGATTTCGAATGGCATGAGCTGGCTGCTGTCCTTCGCGGTGCGACCGACGCAGGCGGGCTTCGGCGCCGTGAGCCGTGCCTACGAGCCCGCTCTTGCCTGGTCGCTGGAGCACCGCGGGCGGGTATTGCTGATCTCCCTCGCGATCTTACTGGGCACGGCGGCAATCGTCCCCCGGCTCGGTTCGGAGCTCATCCCGCAGCTTTCGCAGGGTGAATTCATCGCCGATCTGCGTCTTGCGCCAGGCACGCCGCTGGAGCAGACCGATCGCGCGGTCGCTGCTGCGCAGGGCTATGCAATGGAGCTGCCGCAGATCGCGCTGACCTATGCGGTCACCGGTACCGGCAACCGCCTGGATGCCAGCCCCACGGACGCCGGTGAGAATACCGGGCGGTTGTCGGTCAGCCTGTCGCCGGACACGAGCCCCGACGACGAGCCCGTCGTGATCGACACCCTCCGCCGCAAGTTCGAAGAACTGGCCGGCGTTCAATTCCAGTTCAGCCGGCCTGCATTGTTCAGTTTCGCGTCGCCCCTGGAGGTCACGATCACCGGCTACGAGCTCGAGCGGCTGCGCGCAGTTGCCGAGCAGGTCCGGCTCGGCATGCAGGCCAGCCCGATGTTCAGCGACATCAAGTCGACGGTCGAGGCTGGCAACCCGGAAATCCAGATCATCTTTGACCAGGAGCGCGCTGCACAGCTCGGTATCACGGTCCGTGAATTCGCCGACCGTGTGGTCTCGAGCGTGCGAGGCAATGTCGCGACCCGCTACAAGCTGCGCGAGAAGAAGATCGACGTGCTGGTGCGAAGCCTTGACACGCGCGCCTCATCTGTCGAGGAAATCCGCTCATTGATCGTCAATCCGGGCAGCGATCGGCCGCTGCCGCTGACGGCGGTTGCAGACGTCGTCGTCGCGACCGGCCCGGCTGAAATCCGGCGCACGCGCCAGCAGCGTGTTGCGGTGGTGACCGCGAATCTCGCCGCGGGCGACCTTGGCACTGCGGTCACGGAGCTCGAAGCCATTGTCGCCGGCATAGAAATGCCGGTCGGCACGACCGCTGCGGTCAGCGGCCAGAGCGAAGACATGAGTGAGTCGTTCCGTTCGCTGCAATTCACGATGCTGCTGGCCGTATTCCTGGTCTACCTGGTCATGGCATCGCAGTTCGAGTCGCTGCTGCATCCGTTCGTGATCCTGCTGACGATTCCGCTGGCGCTGGTTGGCTCGATCTGGGCGATGTTCCTCACCGGGACCACCGTCAACGTGGTCGCTTATATCGGCCTGATCATGCTGGCGGGCATCGTCGTCAACCAGTCCATCGTGCTGATCGACGCCGTCAACCAGGCGCGTGAACGCGGCCTGCCGAAGCATGAGGCGATCAGGGAAGCTGCCCGCATGCGCCTGCGCCCGATCGTCATCACCAAGCTGACGACAATTCTCGGCCTGCTGCCAATGGCGATCGGGATCGGCGAAGGCGCGGAAATCCGCAAGCCGATGGCGATCGCCGTAATCGGCGGCGTCGCGGTCGCGAGCCTGTTCACGCTGCTGGTGATCCCGGTGGTCTATTCACTGCTCGACCGCAAACGTTTCCCGGCCACAAGCGCGGGCGCGATACCGCGTGTTGCGACGCAGTCCGGCGGAGGCTGAGTCATGCTGCACACAAGATTCGCGCTGCGCCGCCCCGTTACGACGCTGATGACATTCGTCGCGGTGTCGCTGATCGGCCTGATCTCCACCTGGTTGCTGCCGCTCGAGCTGTTCCCGGACATCCGTTTCCCGGGCCTGCAGGTCACCATCCCCTACGATGGATCCACGCCCGAGGAAGTCGAGCAGCTGATCACCCGCCCTGCAGAAGAAGCCATTGCGACACTGTCAGGCATCAAGGAGCTGCGTTCCACCTCGTCCGAGAGCGGTTCGGAACTCGTCGTGCTGTTCGAATGGGGGCGCGACCCGGCGGCGATCGGTTTCGAGGTCCGCACCAAGCTCGAATCGATACGGCACGAATTTCCGCCCAGCGCCAACCGCATCCTGACCCGCATGTTCGCCGCCGGTGACGACCGTGTGGTCGTGGTGCGCATTTCGAGCCAGGAAGACCTCTCCCGGCAGTACGAAATGCTGGATCGCTACCTCAAGAAGCCGCTCGAGAGGCTGGACGGAGTCGCACGCGTTTCGCTCGAAGGCGTCGAGCCGCTGGAGCTGCGCATCCTGATCGACCCGGTGCGGCTTGCGGCCTACGGCGTCGACGTGGCGCGGCCGAACACAATCACTTTGAGGACCGTGTAGATTGATATCTCGGAGATTCCACGCTTGATAAACGGGGTGAAGATCACGTCTTCAGCAGCGCGGAATAGGCTGCCTCCTAGAGATAGCAGGCGATGCGACAAGGGCTCGGTTTCGGGAACCAATTCGAGCGCAGCGATTACTGTGAGAACCCACAGACCTATACTGGTAAGAACAAGCGCCCATGTCAGCAGACCCTTGACCAATCCGGCAAAAGGCTGTTCCTTGGCAATCCTGCTTCGAATCCGTCGGCTGACCCTCACAAAAAGAACCTGGCTACCGATGGCCAGGAAGCCCAATAGAAGGAGCATCCACAAAGGAACTGAGTTCGCCATTGTTCAACCTTTCGCGAATACAATCCTGCGCTCGCTCAGCGAGTCAAGTATTTGTTCCATGTTATCGAGTTTCG
>JAQBHG010000134.1:2500-12472 GCA_032127975.1 Steroidobacteraceae bacterium | reverse complement strand
TTCGCATCGCCTTCCCACCGGAGGATCCGGCAGTGGCTGCAGGGAAACCTGCGTGATGCGGCTTGCGCCGTTTACCGTTGCGGGGGCAGTGCCGGCATTGCGAGCGACTCGCGCACCGGCTTCCCGATTAGCCCGGGATCGGACCCGGGACACCTGTCATCGAGGCCAATGTAGGCAGCGCGATTGCCGCGGTCAAGCGGCCGTTGACGGCATTCGATCCAGAACGCAGTGTTGCGGCATGGCGAATTCGGCAAGACTGGATGGGGCCCTCAGCGCCGCCGCAGCGGCTGCGGAAATCATCCGGGCTTCATACCGGCGCAATATCGAGGTGCGCATCAAGGCCGATCGCTCGCCCGTGACCGCGGCCGATCTAGCGGCCGAAGCGGCGATTCACGCCGTGCTGCAGGCGCGATTTCCGGATGACGGCTTCTACGGCGAGGAATCCACAGCCGAGCGCATGGATGCCGAATGCCTGTGGCTGGTCGATCCGATCGACGGCACCAAGTCATTCGTGCGCGAATACCCGATGTTTTCGACCCAGATCGCACTGATGCGGCGCGGGCGTCTCGAGCTCGGCGTTTCATCGGCGCCGGTCTATGGTGAAATCGCCTGGGCTGAGCGCGGCCAGGGTGCCTGGCTCGACGGAGCGCGACTCACGGTCAGCCGGATCGGTCGCTTCGAGGACGCGACAATTTCGACCGGCAACCTGAAGGCGCTTGCGGGCGGACCGCGCTGGGCGGCGCTCGGGCGCATCGTCACGCGACTGGACCGGATCCGCGGCTTCGGTGATTTCCTCCACTACCATCTGCTGGCGGCCGGCAAGATCGAGGCCGTCGTCGAGTCGAATATCCACATCCTCGACATCGCCGCACTCACGGTCATCGTCGAGGAGGCGGGCGGCCGCGTGACGGATCTCGAGGGCGCGCCGCTCTCGATGGACTCGACCAGCATCCTGGCGAGCAATGGAGTGCTGCACGAGCCGATCCTCGAGGAATTCAGACGCTGACGAACACGCGCCTGCCGCGCGAACTCAATTCCTCGATGGGCACCCGATAAAGGGCCGAGAGATTCCCGGCATTCAGCGTCGCGTCCACGGTTCCGTACTGCCAGCGCCCGTCACCGTGCAGGAGCAGGGCGCGATCCGCATGACGCGCAGCGAGCGTCGCATCGTGCAGCGCCGCTATGACGAGCCCGCCCGCGTCGGCCCGCGCACGAAACAGTTCGAGCACTTCATTGCGATGTTGCGGATCGAGGTGATTGGTCGGTTCGTCAAGCAGGCATACCGGCGCATCCTGTGCGAGTAATGTCGCGATCTCGAGTCGCCGGCGTTCGCCGCCCGAGAGTGTCATCACGTCGCGCGCCGCGAGATCGGCCAGCCCGACTGCCGCGAGCGCCGCTTGCGCGCGCGTGACGTCCAGGGCGCCTTCCCATTGCCAGAATGGCAGGTGCGGGTGGCGCCCGATCAGCGCCGTGTCGAAAACCGTGGACGGGAACGGGTGCTCGGTCGTCTGCGGCAGGAGCGCTAGCCGGCGCGCGCGCTCGCGACCGGTCCAGGCCCCGATACCGCGGCCATCGAGATCCACGGAACCCGCAGCGGGCGCGCGCAGCCCGGCCAAGGTGTGCAGGGTGAGCGTCTTGCCGACCCCATTGCGGCCGAGCACGGCGATGAATTCGCCTTGCCGCGCCTCGAATGTGAGTGCGCGAACGAGCGTGCGGCCGCCGACTCTGACATCGAGGCCGGCACCCGAAAGCCGCAGGGCGTGATCGGTCAGGGCTGCAGCCGCTGGTGCTGCCATGGCCGGGTCTGGCTGCAGGTGCCGCCCGAAGACTTGAGCTCACGCGTCCAGCAGACGCGGTCGTGCAGCCGGTACTCGCCCTCGACCCACAGTTCGACGACTTCCGCCCACAAGTGATAGCCACCCCAGCCGACGGGTCGCGGCAGTCGCAAGCCGGTGGCCTCATCGTCATCGGTGGCCTGGAACGGATCCGGCGCTGCATGGCGGGCCGCCGTGTCGCGCAGTTTCTCGAGCAATGCCTGGCGCGAGGCGATCGGCGCGCTCTGCTGGCTGGTGATGGCGGCCAGGCGGCTCTGCCAGGGCCGGCTCTCGAAGTAATGGTCGTTTTCGCTCGCTGGCGAAGTGACGACAGGCCCTTCGACGCGCAGCTGCCGGCGCAATTCATCCCAATGGAATACGATGGCCGCCCGCGGCCGCGCCGCGAGCTCCCGCCCCTTGCGCGATTCGTAATTTGTATAGAAGATCAGGTATCCCGGGTCCGCCACAATTTCCTTGCAGAGCATGACGCGGGCCGAGGGGCGCCCGCCCGCATCGATCGTGGCCAGCACCATCGAGTTTGGATTGCGCTGTGTTTTCTGTTCCCAGGCATGATCCAGCCATGCCGCGGCCAGCGGCATCGGGTCGTCTGGCAGCGGTTCCGGCAGCGACTGCGCTCGCGCTTTCATGACGCGATTTTAACGCGGCGCAGCCGGACCGGTGTAATTTGCAGCTTCCATGCATCGCATCAGCGTCAATGGCACCCGGATCAGCTGTGTCGACACCGGAAAGGGGGCGCCGCTCCTCCTTCTGCACGGCCTGGGCGGCAGTCACGATGACTGGCGATTGCAGATTCCCGAATTTGCGGCCAAGTATCGGGTGATCGTGCCGGACTTGCGCGGCTTCGGCGCGAGCGAGAGGCGTGAGCCCTTCACGATCCAGCGTCATGCCCGCGACATGATGGCGCTGCTGTCTGCGCTCGAACTGGAACGGGTGCACGTGGTTGGACTGTCAATGGGTGGGGCGATTGCGATCGAACTTGCATTGCGCGCGCCGCAAGCCGTCGCATCGCTGGTGCTCGTCAACACGGCGCCGGGGTTCACGCTGACCAACTGGCAGCGCCGGCGCATGGCCTGGCTGCGGGTGCTGGTGGCGCTCGTGCTGGGCGTCGGGGGCGTCGCGCGCCTGTTCGGCCAGGGCGTATTTCCGGCACGTAGCCAGGGCAGGCTGCGCAGGCGATTCATCCGGCACGCGAGTCACACCAGTCGCTGGGTCTATCTTGCGACACTCAGGTCACTCACGCGCTGGAATGCCGAATCGCGATTGCATGTGATTCGCGCGCCGGCACTGATCATCGGCGCCGAGCACGATTTTACGACCAGCGAGGAAAAACGCCGCTGGTGCGCGCGCATCCCGGGCGCCCGATTCATCGAAATCAGCGGCAGCCACCACCACACGGAGCTCGACTCCCCGGGACGGTTTAATCGCGTTGTCCTGAGCTATCTCGCGACCCTAAATGACTGATTAAGCCCCGATTCAGGTAGGCAGGCAGAGACTGGCTCCACGCACCCTGAGGAGGAGCCATGATGATCAAGTCAACGTTATTGATGGCAGCGACACTAACGACGCTGCTCGCGGGCTCGGCGCTCGCGGACGACAGGTTCAAGCGCGGGGACGATCGTTACCGCGACCAGGCCCATAGCTATCGCCACGACGATCGGCGTGACGATCGCCGCTACGACGACCGGCGCTACCCTGGCCGGAATTATGACCGTCGCTGGCGGCACGTCCCGCCTGCGCACTACCGCAGCAACGGCGGCTACCGGGTGGGTTACGAGTCCGGTTGGCGCGATGCATCGCGGGACTGCCGCTTCGACCATCGGCCGGGCCGCTGGTACCGCGATCGGCGCGACAGCTACTGGTATTTCGGCTTCGAGATCGACGGCTGACCGCAATGGCAGTTGATGCAAGGATCACCGGCCCGCTTGCGTCGGCGCAGGCGGGCCGGTACACAGGGCAGACGCAACAGAGGCTGCTGCCCGAATGGACCTACCGGAACTGCGTGATCGGCTGACCCGGCTGGATGGCGAGCTGCTCGCACTGATCGCCGAGCGCCAGCGCCTCTCCACCGAAGTCGCACGCGTGAAGCGTGCGACCGGTCACCCGACCCGCGACTATCAGCGCGAACGCGATGTGTTGCTGAATGCCCGCGCGGCGGCGGCAAAGCTGGGCCTGCCGCCCGCGCTGGCAGACAACCTGCTGCGGCTGTTGATCCGCAGTTCGCTGGCAACCCAGGAGCAGGCGCAGGTCGCGGCCCGGGGCCAGGGCAGCGGCAAGCGCGCGCTCGTGATCGGCGGCGCCGGCAAGATGGGCCGCTGGTTCGTCGATTTCCTGCATTCGCAGGGCTTTGTCGTCGAAGTCGCGGATCCGGCCGGAACCGTGGAACCCCATGGGCATCGCGCCGACTGGCAGTCCGATGACCTGACTCACGATGTGATAGTGGTCGCGACACCGCTCGGCATCACCAAGGCAATCCTGGAACAACTGGCCCGGCATCGCCCGCCCGGACTCGTATTCGACATCGGATCGCTGAAGACGCCGCTGCGCGCCGGGCTGACCGCGCTGATGCAGGCCGGCGTGCGGGTGAGTTCAGTGCATCCGATGTTCGGGCCGGACACCGACCTGTTGTCGGGACGGCATGTCATCCACGTCGATGTCGGCAGGCCGGACGCGGTAGCCGAGGCGCAGAGCCTGTTCGCTTCGACGATGGCAGAGCAGGTCGTTACGACCCTCGATGACCATGACCGGCTGATCGCCTATGTGCTGGGTCTTTCACATGCCGTCAATATCGTGTTCTTCTCGGCGCTGGCGGATAGCGGGGAGGCTGCGCCGAGGCTTGCACGGCTCTCCAGCACCACCTTCGACGCACAACTCGGCGTCGCCTCGATGGTCGCAGGCGAAAGCCCTGCACTCTATTTCGAGATCCAGGCGCTGAATGAATACGGGGGTGAATCTCTGGCGGCGCTTGCCGACGCGGTCGGGCGGCTACAGGCGCTCGTGGCGAATCAGGACGCCGCGGGCTTTGCGCGCCTGATGCGACGCGGCCAGAGCTATCTTCAGGACCGTGCCGCCGCACGCCAGACCTGATAAGTGGATGATAGTCATTCTCATCAGGCGCTGCGCTGGCGGCGCATCAGCAACAGGAACAACGGCACGCCGATCAGCGCCGTGAGCGCGCCCACCGGCAGCTGGCGCGGCGCCACGATGGTGCGTGCCAGCAGATCCGCGACGACCAGAAGCGTGCCGCCCGCGAGCGCCGCGGCTGGTATCACGGCGCGGTGCGCGGAGCCGATCACGATCCGCACGAGGTGCGGCGTCACGAGGCCGACAAATCCGATGCTGCCGGCGGTCGTGACTGCCGCTGCCGTCAGCACCGAGGCCGTGACGTAGATCGCAATGCGCAGGCCCCGTACGGGCACGCCCAGCAGTTGCGCCTGCAGCTCGCCGCGTGCAAGCGCATCCAGCGGCCGCGCGGCGAGCAGGCAGGCCGGGATCGCCAGGAGCGCCAGCGCGAGCAACGACCACGGCGTGCGCACGTAGGCGAAATCGCCCAGCAGCCAGAACAGCATGCCGCGCAGCCTCAGGTCATCCGACAGCGACAACAGCAGGCTGACCACAGCGCCGCAGCCCGCGGCGACCACGACACCGGTCAGCAGCAGCCGCGTCGTGGTCCAGCCGCCGGGTCCGTGGGCCACGGCGAACACGAGCAGCATGGCGGCGAAAGCACCGGCGGCGGCACCGATATCGACGGCGAGCCCGGCGAGCCCCGCCAGCATCACGCCAAGCGCTCCCACGGCCGCGCCACCGGAGATCCCGAGCACATAGGGATCCGCGAGCGGATTGCGCAACAAGGCCTGCATCAGGACACCTGCGAGCGCAAGCACAACACCCGCGCCGAATGCTGCGAGCGCGCGTGGCAGCCGCAACTCGAGGACGATTGTTCGGGTCAGTGGGTCACCCGCTGCGAGACCGGCCCACGGAACATCCAGCCCTGAGCTTCCGAGGCTGAGGGATGCGATGATTGCCACGAGTGCTGCGACCGCCAGCAGTGCTATCAGGGCCGGCGCGGGCATCCTGGTCATCGGCGCGTTTGCCTCCTGGCAATGAGCCCGCATTATTCATGAACCGCTGGTAATTTTCCGGGTCGTACCAGTCGACCGGCCGCTGTGGAAGAATTCACGCTCATGGACCGCGAGACTGATTTCATCGATGAAGCCGGCTACCGGGCCAATGTCGGCATCGTGATCATGAATGAGGACCGCCAGGTCTTTCTGGGCGGGCGCGCGCGGGCGCGCGGCTGGCAGTTCCCGCAGGGCGGCATACGCCGCGGCGAAAGCGCCGAGGAGGCGCTGTACCGGGAACTGGCCGAAGAAGTGGGCCTGCGGCGCGGACAGGTCGAGGAGGTCGCGCGCACACGCGGCTGGCTGCGCTACCGGCTGCCTCAGCAATTCATCCGTCGCGATTCGAGCCCGCTGTGCATCGGCCAGAAGCAGCGCTGGTTCCTGCTGCGTCTCGGCGCAGAGGACGCGGCGCTCAGTTTTGATTCGACCGAGCAACCCGCGGAATTCGACCGCTGGCGCTGGGCGGACTGGTGGGAAGCGGTGCACGACGTCATCTACTTCAAGCGTCGTGTGTATTCGCGCGCCCTGCACGAGCTGGGCGCTCACGCGTTTCCGGAAGGCCTGCCACCTTACCCGGACTGGTGGGAAGAGCGCATGGCGCGGGGGCAACCCGCCGCGAAGGCCGCGTCTGAACGTTGATCAGAATGGCTTGGCGACGGCCAGCAGTACGATACCGATCAGCAATAGTGTCGGCACCTCGTTGAACAAGCGGTACCAGCCCGCCGGGTGCTTGTTTTGCCCGGCCGCAAAAGCCAGCAGCAGCCTCCAGTTCCAGAAGTGATATCCAACGAGTGGCGCGAGCAATGTCAGCTTGGCGCGCATCCAGCCTGCCGACAGCAGCGAGGGATTCAATACGAGCAGCCACGCACCGAATACGGCGGTCAGCACGGCGCCGATAGTCATGATCATGAATAGCCGCCGTTCCATGACGCGGAACCGCTCGATGCCGGCACTGTCGATCGCCGTCGCGTGGTATACGAAGAGCCGTGGCAGGTAGAAGAGACCCGCGAACCAGGTCACCATGAATATGATGTGCCAGGCCTTGATCCAGAGCATCCGGCATCTCCCGCGTACCTGTGCAGATTCTAGCCGGGCCGGGGCCTGAGCGAGCGGCTGCACGCATGTGCAGGTCGCGCTGGTTTCGCATCGGACTCGCGGCGCTGGTCGCATCGCTGGTGTTCTACGGTGGTTTCGAACTGGGGCGCGCGCGCAGCGGCTTTTCGATCGCCGATTCGATCCAGGACCGCCTCGAGCATCGTCGTGAGGTCGGCCGGCTCCGCGTCGAGAACAACTCGCTGCAACATCGCGTTTCGGCTGCCGAGATCGGCCAGCGGGTGGACCGTCAGGCTCAGTCCGAGACGCAACGCATGATCGGTGATCTGCAGGCCGAGACCGCGCGCCAGCAGCAGGAGCTGCAGTTCTACCGCGGGCTGGTCGCGCGTCAGTTTGGTGCCGGCACTTTGCGCGTTCAGGAGTTGAAGATCCGCCGCGAGGAGGGTCGCCGCTACCTGGTGCTGATCACGCTGGTCCAGGCGGCCGCGCGCGACAGCGTCGCGAATGGCACGGTGAGTCTTGCGATTGACGGGACGCGCGGTGGCGCACTGATCCAGCTGCCGCTCGCCGAGGTCGAGGTGAACGAGCGTCGCGAGCTCCCTTTCTCGCTGCGATTCTTCCAGCAGATCGAGGTGCCGATCGAATTGCCGGAGGAGTTCCAGCCCGCGAGCCTGCAGGTCGAGTATCGTCAGGGGCGGGGTGCGGAGCCGATACGGCAAATCTTCACCTGGCGGGTGGAGGGCGAGCCTGAAACCCCAGTTCTTTGACCGGCCCCGGTCCCTGGCCTACAATGATCGCCGGGGAATTTTCCGTTGTGGATTAAGGATTTATGCCCGAGGCAGCATTGAATAACGATGGCCTGGTATTCACCGACGCCGCCGCCCGCAAGGTCGGCGAGCTGATCCGTGAAGAGGGCAATCCGAACCTCAAGTTGCGGGTGTTCGTTTCGGGCGGGGGTTGCTCCGGTTTCCAGTACGGCTTCACTTTCGACGAGAGGATCGAAGAGGGTGACGCGGAATTCCCGAACCAGGGCGTCACGCTCCTGGTTGACCCTTTGAGTTTCCAGTATCTCGCCGGGGCCGAAATCGACTACCGCGAGGACCTCGAGGGTGCGCAGTTCGTGATCCGCAATCCGAATGCCGCAACGACCTGCGGCTGCGGGTCGTCCTTCTCGACCTGAGTTCGGGTATCAGCGCCCGGAGCGGGCGACGCGGATCGGTTCGGCGGCAGGCGCATCAAGGCGCGCGAGCAGCGGCCCGGTCTTCGCCCGGAAATCTTCCATCAAGTTTGCGGGAATCGGATCGGCCTTGGGCACCGTCACCCTGGCGGGGTTCTTGTGCACGCCATTCACCCGGTACTCGTAGTGCACGTGGGGTGCGGTCGCGAGTCCCGTCATGCCGACATAGCCGATGACTTCGCCCTGGGCGACGCGGTCGCCGACCCCGACTTGGCGGGCGAAGCGCGATATGTGCGCATACAGCGTCGTGATGCCGTTCGAGTGTGCAAGCTCGACCACATTGCCGTAGCCGCCCTTGGCGCCGCGGAATATCACGCGTCCGGCGCCCGCGGCCTTGATCGGGGTGCCGGCCGGGGCGGCAAAATCGATCCCGCGATGGGCGCGCACGCGATTCAGGATCGGGTGCCGGCGCGCCAGGCTGTAGCCTGAGCTGATGCGCCCGTAGTCCACCGGATAACGCAGGAATGCCTTGCGCACCGGCCGGCCATCGGGTGTGTAGTAATCGGCGCGACCGCCAGGCGTCACATAACGAACGGCCCGGTAGATGCGGCCGGCATTCACGAATTCGGCGGCGAGTATGTCGCCATCGCGCACGAACCCGCCGTCCTGCCATTGCTGTTCATGGGTCACGATGAAGCGGTCGCCCGGCTGTACCGTGTTGACGAAATCGATGTCGTACTTGAAGACATCGGCGAGCGACACGGCGAGGCGATCGGTCCCGCCGGCCTGGTTGACCGCGAGATAGAGCGAACTATGCACGGTGCCCGTCAGTCGCTGCTCCGCGGTCTCCAGCGGGTTCTCGACGACGCTGGCGGAGAATCCCTGTTCCGCGCGCGTGACGGATAGCGTTGCGGTCTCGTTGATCCTGCGGGTCAGCGACTTCAGCTCGCCGCCGAGATGGGTCATCTGGATCACGTCGCCGGGGCGGATGATGTCGAGGCTCCTGCGGACATCGGGCAAGTTGCGAAGCGCCGCCAGGTCCGCAACATTCAGCTGTAGCTCGCGAAAAATGCGGTCGAGAGTGTCATTCCGTCCGATCGTGACCGCCACGAACTCGAATGGGGTTGCGGGTGCGGTCGTTGCGGGATAGGCAGTCGCGATGGTGAATTCATCGGTCAGCGGTTCCGGCAGCGGGTTCTGCAGTTGCGAACCGGCTGCCGCAAAAATCGATCCTGCGACCACGCAGGACGCGACCACGCCGAAGAGATGCGGATGGGCATCCACAGCATCAATCCGCTGGATTCCTTGCCTGCGCCTTCCGCGATCCACCATGGGCACTCCGACGAGGTAGAGGCGGGACGTTAATCAAGGCGGCAGTTGGCGTCAACCTATTGATTGTCCGGCTTTTGTATTGCGTCACGGATTTGGCCCTGGAGGGCCTTGCCGCGCATTGCTTATGCCCGGCGGCGCTCCTAGAGTTGCAGACTGGCCGCCACGGGGTGCTGGCCTGGGGGATCGATGCTGCCGCCGGCACAACAGATTGAGGAATTGCGCCGCGGCGCCGCCGAACTGCTGACCGAACCGGACTTGATCCGCAAACTGGAGCGGGGGCGGCCGCTCAGGGTAAAGGCGGGTTTTGACCCGACCGCGCCCGACCTGCATCTGGGTCACACGGTTCTGATCAACAAGATGCGCCAGTTCCAGCAGCTGGGGCACCAGGTCATTTTCCTGATCGGCGATTTCACCGGGATGATCGGGGATCCCAGCGGCAAGAACGTGACCCGGCCGC
>JAQBHG010000133.1:0-7348 GCA_032127975.1 Steroidobacteraceae bacterium | reverse complement strand
ACTTCCTGATCTCCCTTCTGGTTACAGGAATGGCTCGGCGCGCTTCAACAGTTCGGCGATCCCTGGTTCGTCTGGATTACGCGGTTTGCCCGGGTGAATGATTGCGACCTGGCAGGCCTCCGCCGCCTCCACTAGTTCCCGGTAGGTCCCGGCATTGATGTCCGCGATGTAGGCCTGCTTGTTGGCGTCGTACGCGAACATGCGGTTATTGAGGTTGGTGCACTCGTTGCAGGTCGTGCAGCGCGGCGTGTCGATGTACGGATCGTCGGACCGCTGTTCAGGTTCGGGTTCCTCCACGACCGGCTTCGCCGCGGAAGCGGCAGGTGCGGCGGCTGCCATGGCCGCAGGCGCGGCCGGCGTCACGGGTTGTGCCCGCGAGCCTCGAACGCCGCCCAGTTCCTGGAGGCTGTGCCACATTTCCCGGCAGCGATGCGCGGCGGACAGCAATTTCTCGTCAGCCAGCGCGCGCTGCAGTACGTAATCGCCATCGACCATCTGCAGGTACGGAATCTTCCCAACCCCGGGCGGCGAATCGCTGATCAAGCTGCTGCCGACCGGGACCATGCTCCCGTTCCATTCAGCCCGCGGCACGAGCGCGAAATGTCCCGCGTGGCGCGGATCGCAGGCGACGAAATCGATGAAGGTAAATGCCAGCTGCTCGGTTACACGCTGATGTGCCTCGTCCTCGTAGCTGAACTCATGCACCGGCCAATCGGCTTCGGGCTGGGGATTGCCATCCAGTGAAAAGCGCATTGCCCAGTCGGAGCCCGCGGCAGGATCGTAAGTGAACGCCGGAAACGCTCGTGATTGCATCGCCGCGGCGGAGAGCAAATAAGACGGCAGCGTGCCCGCGCCGCGCGGGGAACCCGAAAACACGCTGAAAAGTGCGGGCCCCGCATAAACGAGCCCCGCAAGAATCCTGCTCCGCGCCTGGTACAGATGGGAACTGCAGGATTGCAGCACGTAGGCGCTATCGAGCCCCATCGCCATCCTGCCGAGCTGCGCCGCAGTTGCCACGGGGCCCAGGTGCGCGCGCAGCGCTGGCTCCTCGAGGACGTCGCTGACCTCCACCACCACCTTGATCGGCATCTCGGAGGCCAGGATCTCCATCAGCCCGGCATTCTCCGGACTGTGTAGGCTCTCCGATCCGATGCAGACGAGGTAATCGGGAAACAGGTTCAGGTCCCCGGCACTCACCGAGCTTTCATCGAAATCCGCAAAGAACGGATCGTGGGTCGCCTCCATGTAGCGTCCCTCGATCTCGAGCTCGGCAATGACCATCGCCTTCACGAGCTCGATGATCTTCGGCAGGCGGTCACGAAACGCCGCCAGCGCGTCACGGCAATTCGCAAACACGCAGGACTCGAGGTCGTCCGGCCCGGCGGCGCCCGCCTGCGTGCCGGACTGGCGCGCGACCAGTACGGAAAGCGCCTGCTGGACGCGTTGGCGGCGGCTGTCCGGAAGCGGATCTTTGCCAGAAACCTGTGCCAGCGTGCCCGACATCGCCTGGAAGTCGAATGCGTCCTCCATGCCTGTGCCGACGGAGGCCTGCAGCCGCTCGGCGCTCGTGCCAGCCCTCGAACGGATGAAATCGGCCTGCAGGATATCCGACAGCCTGAGGATGAGCCGCTGCAGTTCCAGGGCGCGACGCTCGGCCTTGCGCTGCTGCAGGGTCATCCAGGCAAAAGTGACGAGACGCGAAGGCAGCCCATGGGTGCAATCGACGACTTCTCCGTCGACCGCGAGCGCGGCGCGCGCGCGGCCGAGGCTGACGGCGAGCGCGGGGTCATCTGCTGCCCCGATGCGTTTCGCGGCGTGGTCCCACAACCGCGACAGCAGGCTGGTCTCGCCATTGGCGGCCAGCGTCCGTAATTCACGCTCGAGGCGCAGCAGGTGCCAGCGAGTCGCTTCGCCTTCGATGCCGCGCGGGGCGATGACCTGCAGGATCCTGTTGACTACTGATGACAATGACTGGATGCAGCTCTCGTCGACGCCTGCAACCAATACCAGCGGGAAATCATGGCGCAACTTCGTCAGGTCAGCGAAGCGGGCAAGCAGGCCAGGCCGCAGCCCTTCCGCAGCCTGCAGACCGGCTCCCATCCGCTTGCCGGTCAGGTGAAAAGCAACATGCGCCTGGAGTTCGGGGCCCATGTCCTGATCAGTCCGCTCTTTCCTGCGGCCAGATCGTGAACTTGTCGAACTCTGCCTCGAGACCACGCTGGATGAGTTCGGGCGTGCGCAGTGGTTCGATGGCGTGCAGCTCCTCGTAGCGCGGCACCGAAGGATTGTGGTACAGGATTCCGACCGGGATCGGGTCGCCGGCCGATGCGATCTCGCGCGCCCGGTCGATGTCCATGGGATCGTGCTCCCGCTGGTTCTTGTAGACCCTGCTGAGCGACGCGCTCACCTGCAGCCCTTTCTCGTGGGTGAGCAGCAGCGTCCGGTTCGGGTCGTGCAGCCAGGGGTCCAGCAGTTCCGGCAGGAACTCCGGGCAACGTTGGATGATGCGCACGAAAGAGCAGCCCTTGTGATGGAAGGCCCTGGAGAGGATTTCGTAGATCAACTCAGGGATCCAGTCCACCGCCTGCGCGACGAATGACGCGTTCTGGATCCCGAGCGTCACGGTCAACGGGTTCAGCGGCTCGAGAAAGGCCCCGCGCGGCGTGGTCTTGCTGCGCAGGCCCCTGGGCGATGTGGGAGAGACCTGCATCTTGGTGAGGCCGTAAATCTGATTGTCGTGCAGCATCACGGTCAGATTCATGTTGTAGCGGATGGCGTGCACCCAGTGGGCCGCACCGATGCTGCAGCAGTCCCCGTCGCCGGTCGTCACGAAGACGTTCAGGTCCGGTCGCGCGAGCCGGATGCCTTCGGCAACCGGCAGCGCCCGGCCGTGAATGCCGTGAAAGCCGTAGGTCTTCATATAGTGCGGGAGGCGGCTCGAGCAGCCGATGCCGGAAACAAATACGGTTTTTTCCGGGCGCAGTTTCTCGTCGCGGCACAATCGCTGGACCGCCGTGAGGATGGCGTTGTCGCCGCAACCGGAGCACCAGCGCGGAATGCTTCCCTGGTAGCTCTCGAGGTTGTGCTCCTGGAGGTACATCCGCAACAGGCATTCGTGGGCTCGCGTGCTCATGGTCAACGCCTTCCCTGCGCCAGCTTGTTCGAGATCACCCGGTAGACCGCGTCGGGCTTGAGAGGCTGACCGCGCACTTCGCCCCAGCAATCGATATCAACGAGGTAGCGCGCCCGCAGCATCATGGCGAGCGCGGAGACACGCCGGTTGCTTGCGTCGATCAGTTCGTCCCCGGGCCGGTCGCACCAGTTCATCTCGATCGTCATCACCTGCTTGAAGCGCTTCAGGATCTCCTTGATTCCACCCGGCATGGGCTGGATGAAACGCAGGTGAAGCGAGGAAACCTGGCGGCCTTCGGCGCGCAGGCGCCCGACCGCCTCTTCGATCGCGCCCCTGGTGCTGCCCCAGCCGATCACCAAGAGCTCGCCATCCTCGCCGCCAAAGAGCGGCGGCGTCTTCAGCGATTTCTGCAGCGCCGCGAGCTTTAGGCTTCTGTGCCGCAGGCCCTCTTCGTTGCTCTCCGGATCATAGGCGACGCGGCTCAGCCGGTCGTGCGCCAGCCCGGTCAACGTGTGCATGCCATTGGGTTGCCCCGGCACGAAGCGGCGCGCGATCCCGGTCTTCGGGTCCCAGTCGTAGGGTTTGGCGCCTTCCGGCACCGGATCCTGGTTCACGGGGGGCGCGAGCCAGGCTTCATTGAACTTGGGCCGCGGGAACGGCTGTTGCGACGTTGCGAGATTGGCATCCGAGAGCACCACCACGACCATGTTGAAAGTCTCGGCGATCTTTCGCGCGGTGATAATCGAATAGAAGCAGTCTTCGATGCTGCTCGGGGCCATCACGACCTTCGGCGCATCGCCGTGGCTGCCGAAGCAGGCCGCCAGCAGGTCGCCCTGCTCCGCCTTGGTCGGCTGCCCGGTGCTCGGCCCCCCGCGCTGCACGTCAACCACGACCAGCGGGATCTCGCACATCACGGCCAGCCCGATGGCTTCCTGCTTCAGCGAATAGCCCGGGCCGGACGTGATGGTGACCGCACATTTCCCCGCATAGGAAGCTCCGATGGCGAAGGCACAGGCGGCGATCTCGTCCTCGGCCTGGTGCACGATGCCGCCCACATTCTCGAACACCTCGCTCAGGTAGTGCGACGCCGAGGTTGCCGGCGTAATGGGATACATTGCGCACATGTCCATGCCCGATGCCATGATTCCGAGGGCGAGCGCGGTATTGCCGTTTACCACGATCTGCGCCTCCGTGGCGCGGGCCGCGGGAATGCGATACTTGAAATCAAGATTGGACTCCGCCCATTCGTGGCCGGCCTCCAGCAGCGCCACGTTGGCCTTGATCACGTTCTGGTCCTTCTTGCCGAAGATGAAAGCCACCTGATCGCGCGCGAGCTGCAGGTCGAAGCTGTAGAGGCTGCACAGCATCCCGAGCACGAACATGTTCTTGCCGCGGCGCGGATCGGAGACGAGCCGCTTGCACTCGTGCTCCATCGGGATCTCCCGCACGTCATAGCCGTCCCTGACCAGCCGCTGGTGGGTCTCGCGGTAGGCCGCAGCGATGCTTGCGTCGGGGTGGTCGCGCCACATGTTCTCGAGCAGGATGACGCAGCCAGGTTTCAGTTCCCGCTCGTGCACGCGCCCCAGCAGCACCTGTTCGTTGAAGGCGACCACCAGGTCCGCTTCGTTCCCACCGTTGGTGACACGACCGCTGCCGATGCGGATCCGGTTGCCGCTCGCACCGGCGATGCTGCGCGCAGGAGGCTGGATCTCGGCTGGTATGATCTCGACAGTCCAGATCCCGTTGCCCATACGCGCGGCAATCGCACCGAATGATTGACCGCAACGCTGCGCGCCTTCTCCCGAATCGCTGACGATCTCGATGACGTGCTCGGAGAGCGTGATCGCCTGTTTCGCGCTGCGGGTGGTTCCCGTGGCAACGGCTGGCCCGATTTCAGCCAAGGTGGACGCGCACAAAGTTTTTCTCCGCAATGTCGATGCCAAAGATCGTTGCTTCTCCGCCCACAGATTCCGGCAGGTAGACCGTGTCCGTATCCCGGATTCCGAGCCACGCTTTCATGCCGCGCGCGGCCTTGCGTCCGGCGCCCATCGCCTCGATCACGGTGGCGGCGCCGGTCACGATGTCGCCACCTGCGAAAACACCGGCCATCGACGTGGCAAGGTTTTCGTCCACTTCGATGTAACCGCGGGGGCTCAACTTCAACTTCGATGTCTGGCCGATGATCGGGTTCGCATGGGTCCCGATGGCGATCACCACTGTGTCGGCCTCAAATTCGAATTCGCTCCCCGCGACCGGCACCGGTCCGCGCCGTCCTGATTCGTCGGGCTCCCCGAGTTCCATGCGAATGCAGCGCATCCCGCGCACGTTGCCTTCGACGTCGCCCAGAATCTCGATCGGGTTGGTGAGCCAGTGGAATTCAATACCCTCCTCCTCCGCGTGGTGCACCTCTTCGACTCGCGCCGGGCTTTCGGCTTTAGTCCTGCGATAGATGCAGTAGACATGCTCCGAGCCGAGCCGCTTGCAGACGCGCATCGCGTCCATCGCCGTGTTGCCGGCGCCGATCACCGCCACGCGCCTTCCAAGGGGCAGGGGCGTGTCATGGCTCGAATCGCGGGCGCGCATCATGTTGCAGCGAGTCAGCAACTCGTTCGCCGACAGCACATTGTTGAGCGAATCGCCCGGTATGCCCATGAACCTGGGGTAGCCCGCTCCCGTGCCGACGAAGACGGCATCGAACCCAATCTCACCGATCATCTGCTCGATCGTGAACAGCCGCCCGACCAGCGTGTTGCACTCGAATCGGACCCCGAGCTTCCTCAGGTTGTCGATTTCGGCGTCGATCACCTCGCTTGGCAGCCGGAAATCGGGAATGCCGTAGCGCAGCACGCCGCCGGGCACGTGAAAGGCTTCGAACACCGCGACCTCGCAGCCGGCCTTGGCCATATCGGCGGCGCAGGCCATCCCGGCCGGGCCCGAACCGATGATCCCGACCCGGTAGCGGTTTGGCTCGATGTAGGGGATGTTGGTCCAGCGCTCCTGAATCGCCATGTCGCCGACGAAGCGCTCAAGCCGGCCGATCGCGACCGGCTCCAGGTTTTCGCCGACGGGGCAAGGACCTTCGCATTGCGTTTCCTGCGGGCACACGCGACCGCAGACTGAGGCGAGCAGGTTGGCGTCGGTGATGACATCGTAGGCGCCCCGGAAGTCCTTCTCGCCAATCTTGCGGATGAAGCCGGGGATGTCGATGCCCACCGGGCAACCTTCGACGCATTTTGGGTCCGGGCAAAACAAGCAGCGCTCGGATTCACGCACGGCATCTCCGATGCTGAAAACACAGGTTACTTCGGCGAAATTCTTCGCGCGCTCAGTGGGATCCTGCTCGCGCGGGCGTGTCCGTTCCTGCGGTATCGTCCGGATCGTCCGTTTCTTCGCCATCCTAGCCGCCCCCCGCTTCTTCGGGTGGGGTCGTCATGCGGCAGCCTTCTGACCAGCGGTCGAGCGCCGATTTTTCCTCGGTTGCGAATCGCCTGAGCCGAGTCGTGAGGTCCTCGAAATCGACTTGATGGCCGTCGAAATCGGGGCCGTCGACGCACGCGAACTTGATCTGTCCGCCGACCCGCACCCGGCAGCCGCCGCACATTCCTGTGCCATCCACCATCACCGGATTGAGACTGACCATGGTGTTGATCTTGTGAGGACGCGTGGCCTCGGCGCAGGCCTTCATCATCAAGGGCGGGCCGATGGCGACAACCTCGCCGATGTCCGGATGTGCGGCGATCGCGCGCTTGATGCCTTCAGTCACCGGTCCCTTCACGCCCACCGACCCGTCATCGGTGCACACGATCAGTTCGTCGCAGCAGCTCCGGAACTTGTCCTCCCAGAAGACCAGTTCCCGTGTGCGAAAGCCGATGATGCCGATCACGTACGCGCCGGCCTCCTTGAAGGCGCGCGCCTGGGGAAACACCGGCGCGACCCCGAGCCCACCGCCCACGCAGGCCACTTTCCTGGCTCCGCCAACATGGCTCGGGACACCCATCGGACCGACCAGCGCGAAGAGCGAGGTGCCAATCCGGCACGACTGTTGCATTTCGCGCGTCGTCTTGCCGACCGCCTGGATCACGAGCGTGATCGTGCCCTTGCCACGATCGAAATCGGCGATGGTGAGCGGGATGCGCTCGCCCTCCGCGTGGGACATGACGATGACGAACTGGCCCGGCTGTGCGGCCTGCGCCATCAGCGGATGGCGGATTTCCA
>JAQBHG010000132.1:0-5216 GCA_032127975.1 Steroidobacteraceae bacterium | reverse complement strand
TCGCGACGGGTTTGCCGTTTACACGTGAACCTAAGTCTTCGTCAGACCCGATTCCCCTGCTGAAATTTCTACGCCGCGAGTATGGGCCACAATCGCGCGCACGCGAATTTGTTCTGTCGCACTGCGGCGACAGGAAACATAAGCAAGTGACTTATTCAGGCGATCGTTTTCGCAGTGACGTTCGATCGCGCGCTCTCGCCGCCGGACTGGTCGTATGCCGTGGCAGTGAAATACCAGGTGCCGACGGTCAGATCCTCGACGATTCGGGTGCGTGCACCGGGATCTGCAACCTGTATCACGTAGCGCAGGTCTTTGGCGGAGTTTCCATAATAGACACGGAATCCGGCCAGATCGGTCAATGGCGAGCCATCGACATTGTCCGTCGGCGCCTGCCAGGAAAGCGTGGCCCGCCCGGCAACGGACTGCGAAACCGTGATCCTGGCCTGACCCGACGCCTGTGACTTGCCGTCCGACACCGTGATGACCGCATTGAAAACACCAACGTCACCCGCGGTGGGTGTACCGGTGAGAACGCCGGTCTGGGACGAAAATGACATCCATGCCGGCAGATTCGAGACCTGGTAGGTCAACGCATCGCGGTCGGGATCGGAAGCGGTCGCCCTGATGGTCAGTGTGCGGCCTACCAATACCTCGGCCGCCGCCACGACAGAGATCGTCGGCGCTCTGTTTCCCGGCGCAGGAGGCGGCGTTGAAACGGGGGGCGGATCGCCGGACTGGTTGGAGCCGCCTCCACCGAAGCACGCGACCAGCAGGAATCCGGTCACTCCGACAAGTGCTGCACGCCAAACCGATACGATCATGGTTATGTCGCCCTTTGTGATTCGCCGCGGATCATAGGTTGCGAACACGGACAGGCGAGACATCCGAGCGTCGCTCGTTGGCGACATAATTCGGGACCTGCGATCGTTGGTATGATGCCGATCCATCGGACCTGGAGATCCAATGAGCTCGATTCTGGTCACCGGCGGCGCGGGTTACATCGGCAGCCACGTCGTTCGCCAGCTCGGCGAGCGGGGTGAGTCAGTTCACGTCCTTGACAATCTTTCAACTGGATTCCGGTCTGCGGTCTTGCACGGCACGCTGGTCGTCGGCGATACCGCGGACACCGCACTTGTCTCGGAACTGCTGGAAAGCCGCCGGATAGAAAGCGTCCTGCACTTCGCCGCCCATGTCGTCGTGCCGGAGTCCGTGGCGGATCCGCTGAAGTACTACCGGAACAACACCTGCGCGACACGAAATCTGATCGAGTGCTGTGTGCGCGCTGGCGTCAGGCACGTGATCTTCTCTTCGACCGCCGCCGTTTATGGAATACCGCCGGGCGGCGTGGCATCGGAAGACACGCCGACAGTCCCGATAAATCCCTACGGTCTTTCAAAGCTGATGAGCGAATGGATGCTGCGCGATGCCGCCGCCGCTCATCCGCTCCGATTCGTCGCGCTTCGCTACTTCAATGTGGCGGGTGCCGACCCCGGTGGCCGCATCGGGCAGTCGACACCGCAGGCGACCCATCTGATCAAAGCAGCCTGCGAACACGCGGTCGGCAGGCGCAATCATGTCGCGATTTTCGGCACGGACTACGACACGCCCGATGGAACGGGCGTGCGCGATTACATCCATGTCGAGGACCTGGCTGCCGCCCACCTGCAGGCGCTCGACTACCTGCGCAAGGGCGGGACCTCCACGACGCTCAACTGCGGCTATGGCGAGGGATTCAGCGTTCGCGAAGTGCTGGATGAGGTGGCGCGGGCCTCCGGAAGGGAATTGAAGATCACGGAAGCGCCGCGCCGGGCCGGCGACCCGCCACGATTGGTGGCCGAGGCCGCCCGGGTCCGCGAGGTCCTTTCATGGGTTCCGCGCCACCGTGACCTCGGGGGCATTGTGCGCTCGGCGCTCGCCTGGGAACAAAGGTTGCTTCGCCAGCCGATGACCTGACGGTACCATACGCGGATGGCAATCCTTCGCCCACGATCGCTGAGCGGGCTGCTCTCGGCAGCCCTGCTCTTGATCGTGCTCCCGCTGATCGCAGCCGTCGTCTATGGCGCAGTGCAGCTGCGCCTGTTGTCGCGTACAAGTGACGAACTGGTGCGAGATAGCATTGCCCTGACGCAGCAGACCCAAGTCCTGTTCCAGAACATCGCTGCGATGGAGCGCTCGGCGAGCCTGTACGGCGTCCTCGACGACCCGCGTCTGGCTGCCGCCTTCTACGCCAACCACCGCGCCTTCATGCGCACGCTCGAATTGCTGGCCGACTCGAGCCCGCCGAGTCAGGTCGCGCGCGTGCGCGCGGCCGGCGAAGCCGCCTCAACGGTGGTCCATAACGCCGTCACGGAAGACCGCGGAAGCGCGCTGGTCGCGCGCTTCGACGTGCTGGGCAAGGAAGCCAACGCACTCGCCGACCAGACCCGCGAGGGCATCGACACCCGGCTGCAGAACGCTGAACTGCAGGCTGGAGCGACCCAACAGTGGCTGTTGTGGGCGGTCATGGCGCTCGTGCCAGCCTCCATCGCGGTTGCAGTGGTCTTCTGGTTCTTCGTGTTGCGGCCGCTGCGCGCCATCGACCGCGCGATCAGCGACCTTGGCCGCGGCGCTTTTTCGCGATCGATCGCGATCCGCGGCCCGGCAGACCTGGCGGCGCTCGGCCGCCAGCTCGAATGGCTGCGCACGCGGCTCCTGGAAATCGCTGTCGAACGTAATCGGTTCCTGCGTCACATGTCCCACGAACTGAAGACGCCGCTCGCCAATATCCGCGAGGGAACCGATCTGCTGCTGGACGGAGCCGTTGGTTCGCTCGACGAGAACCAGCGCGAAGTCGCCTCGATCCTGCGCGAAAATGCACTCCGCTTGCAGCAGCTCATCGAGAATCTGCTGTCCTACAGCGCCTGGCAATCGCAATCGAGCACGGTCGAGCGCTCGCAGTTCCGGCTCAGTTCACTGGTCGGGACGGTCGTCGACAGCCAGCGTCTGGCTCTTGCGGCGCGCAACCTGACGCTTGACCTTCAGGTCGAGGACACGAACCTTGTGGGCGATCGTGCCAAGCTCAAGCTGGTGCTCGACAATCTGCTGTCGAATGCGCTCAAGTTCACGCCCCGTGGGGGAACCATCCACCTGCACGCTTACTCGGACGGTGCGACGACGATCATCGATCTGGCCGACAGCGGCCCCGGCATACCGCTTGAGGAGCGCGAGAAGGTCTTCGAGGCGTTCTATTCCGGGCCAACGCCGCATGGCGGCCCGCTGAAGGGAACCGGGATCGGGCTCTCCGTGGTACGTGAATTCGTCCAGGCGCATGGCGGTACGGTGCAAATCGTCGATGGCGAATTCCCCGGCGCGCACCTGCGAATTCGTCTGCCCACCGCGGCCCGGAAGGAGTCGGCGCATGCTGCCTAGGCGCCTGGTAATGTTGCTGATCGTCGCGTCGCTGGCTACGGGCTGCGCCGCCGTCGACGACTGGGCCGGACTCAAGCGCCGCAAGGATACGCCCCCTGCCCCGCTGACCGACGACGGCCAGGTCGTCGCGGGCTATCTCGCGACCCTGGACCGCCTGGGTCGCGGCGGCGCTGCCGAACAGGCAGAGATCCTGCAGGCGACGCGTGCGGCCTACCTGGAAGATCCGTCGACTCAGCACCGCCTGCATTACGCGTTCGTGCTGGCCGTTCCCGGTCATGCGGCAACCGATGCTGAAGGCGCAAGAGTGCTCCTCGGTGAGGCGCTGGCGACGCCAGAGACTCTGTTGCCCTCCGAACGTGCTCTGGCCGACCTGATTGTCCGCGAACTCGATACGCGGCTTGCGCTGTCCCAGGAAAACACAGCGCTTCGCAGCGCAAGCAGCGCGTTCGACCGTGACCGCGTTATCGGGCTGAACCGCCGCCTGCAGCAGGAGAGCGCCGAAAATGATCGCCTGCGCCGCCAACTCGAGGAGGCCCAGGCCAAGCTGGAAGCGATCGCCGCACTCGAGGGTGGAGCGACGGGGCGCAAGCCATGAAGGCGTCGCTGGGTCGCCGCCCGCGCGTCGTATTGGTAGATGACGATCCAGGCTTGTTGCGCCTGTTGACCATCCGCTTGCGCTCAGAAGGTTTCGAGGTGGCCGCTTGCGAAAGCGCGTCCCAGGCCCTGACTTCCGTTCCCCGCTTCCATCCGGATGTGCTGATAACGGACCTGCGCATGAAAGACAAGGACGGCATTGCGCTCCTGAAGGAGCTGCAGGGCCGATACCCCGCATTGCCCGTGATCCTCATGACGGCGCACGGAACCATTCCGGATGCGGTTACTGCGACCAAGAGTGGCGCTTTTGCTTTCCTGACGAAGCCGGTCGAGAAGGATCAGCTTCTGGAGCTGATCGAGAGCGCGCTCAAGGTCTCCGGCTTTGCGAGCGTGACCGAGGATTGGCGCGCCGGAATAATCACGCGCAATCCGGTCATGGAGGACCGGCTGTCGCAGGCGTTGATGGCGGCCGGCTCCGACGCACCCGTGTTGATCACCGGCCAGCCGGGCACCGGCAAGGCCCAACTGGCCGCTGCGATCCACCAGGCCAGCGCCAGGCGTGGCGCGCGCTTTTCGACGCTCTCCTGTTCCATCGCGACAAACGATACCTTGCAGGCGGCGCTGCAGGGTCGGCGAATGTCCGACGAACCGCCCCCGCCGCCCAATGCGCCGTCCGGCACCCTGTACCTGGATGAGGTCGCGGACCTGCCCATTGACCAGCAGATCACCCTTAACGGCCTCCTGGATCATGAACTGACCCGGATAATCTCAGGCACCGCGAGGAACCTGTCCGAGCTGATCAATCGCGGCGGGTTTCGCGAGGACCTGTATTATCGGCTCGGTGTCAGTCGCATCGATTTGCCGCCACTTTCACAGCGGCGTGACGACGTGCCGCTGCTGACGGCGCATTTTCTCGACGAGTTGGCCCGCCAGACCGGCGACCGTCACTTGCTCGCGCCGGAAGCCGTCGAGCTCCTGATGGTCAGCGATTGGCCCGGCAACGTCCGGCAGCTTGCCACGCTCCTGCAGCACGCAGCCTCGCTCGCGACCGGCCCGGTCATCAGCCTCGAACTTGTGCAGCGGGCGCTTGGCACCGGGACGGCGCCGCCGGTTTCGACCTTCGATGAGGCGCGCGACGAATTCATGCGCAACTACCTGGTGCAGCTCCTGCAGATCACGCGCGGCAATGTCACGCAGGCGGCCAAGCTGGCTGG
>JAQBHG010000131.1:0-18344 GCA_032127975.1 Steroidobacteraceae bacterium | reverse complement strand
TCCAGACATCGATGCACGCAACAGTGATGGGCACGCGCGGCAATCTCCGCGTCAGTGGTATCGAGCTCGGAACGGTCGATGACCGGGGCCGTGTGCGGAACCGGCAATTCTTGTCATGCGACCTGGTGCTGATGTCGGGTGGCTTCACGCCGAGCGTGCACTTGTTTTCCCAGTCGCGCGGCACGCTGAAATGGAATGAGTCAGCGAGGGTGTTTGTGCCGGCGTCATCGGCCGAACGCGAACGGTCAGCTGGCGCCTGCCGCGGTGTCAACAGCCTGGCAGCGGTGCTGGAGGACGGCGCCGCCGCTGGCGCCGCCGCTGCCCAGGCCAGTGGCTGCGGCAGTGTGGCGCGTCACTTTGCAGTGACCAGCTACAAGGTGACTGGCGACGACGGCGGCGCAGATGTATCTCCGGCCGCATTGCCGCAAGCGCCAGCAGGCGCCGGTTCAAAGGCCTTCGTGGATTGGCAGAACGACGTAACCGCGAATGACCTGGCGCTTGCCGCGCGCGAAGGCTTTCGTTCCATCGAGCACATCAAACGCTACACCACCGTCGGGATGGCGACCGATCAGGGCAAAACCTCGAATCTCAATGCGCTCGGCATCGTCGCCGAACGACTCGGGAAGTCCATTCCCGAGGTCGGGCTCACCACATTTCGCATGCCGTACACGCCGATTACATTCGGGAGCTTCGCAGGCATGGCGCGGGGCGACCTGTTCGACCCGGTGCGCACGACGCCGATGCATGAATGGGCCAAGGAGGCGAATGCAGTGTTCGAGGACGTCGGCCTGTGGAAACGGGCGCGATATTTTCCGCAGGTCGACGAAGACATGCACGCTGCGGTCGCGCGCGAATGCCTCGCGGTGCGCAACGCCTGCGGAATCTTTGACGCCTCGACACTCGGAAAAATCGCCGTGGTCGGCCCTGATGCCGCCGAGTTCCTGAACCGGCTCTACATCAATGACTGGTCTAACCTTGCGGCCGGCCGTGCGCGCTACGGTATCCTGCTGCGCGACGACGGCTTCATTTATGACGATGGCGTAGTGGCGCGCACCGCCCCTGATCGCTTTCATGTCACGACCACGACCGGCGGTGCAGCGCGCGTCCTCGCCATGATGGAGGATTACCGCCAGACGGAGTGGCCGGATCTCGAGGTGTGGCTGACATCGACGACGGAGCAGTGGGCGGTCGTCGCCGTGCAGGGCCCGCTCGCGCGGCGCGTATTGCAGCCGCTGGTCGCCAGTGTCGACATTTCAGCCAGCGCCCTGCCGCACATGGGCGTGGCCCACGGAACCATCTGCGGCGTTCCGATGATGCTGTTCCGCGTCAGCTTCAGCGGCGAACTGGGCTACGAAATCAATGTGCCGGCAGATTGCGGTCGCGCCGTCTGGGAGGCTGTTCATGCCGCGGGCGTTGCGCACGGCATCACTCCTTACGGCACCGAAACCATGCATGTGCTGCGCGCCGAAAAAGGCTACGTCATTGTGGGCCAGGACACCGACGGCACGGTGACTCCCGACGATGCGGGCCTCGCCTGGGCTATCGGCCGGGGCAAGGCGGATTTTATCGGCAAGCGTTCACTCGAGCGCGCGGCAATGAAATCGCCGCACCGGAAGCAGCTCGTCGGGCTCCGTACAAGGGACCCGGACTTCGTGCTCGAGGAGGGTGCGCAGATCGTCGCAACGGCGCAGCAGAAGCCGCCGATGAAATTGTGCGGGCATGTCACGTCCTCCTACTTCAGTGCGGCGCTCGGGCATTCGATTGCGCTCGCGATGGTGGCGGGCGGACGCTCCAGTTACGGCCAGACCATGTTCGTGCCCATGCCTTACGGTGATATCGCTGTCGAGGTGACCGCCCCCGTTTTTTACGACAGGGAAGGAGCGAGGCTGAATGGCTGAACCTTCCTCCACCTGGTTGCGATCTCTTGCGCCGGCCACGCGCTTCATCCTGCAGGGTGGACCGGCGGCGCGCGCCGCGGCGGGCGGGGCATTCGGTGTTCCGTTGCCGGAGCGCCCATGCCGCGCCAACACGCTGGAAAGCCGGGCAGCGCTTTGGCTCGGCCCCGACGAGCAGCTGTTGCTCGGTCCGGCCGCGGACACGCGGATCATCGCCGCCGGCATCTCGACAGCGCTGGCTGGTGTCGCGCATTCACTCGTGGAAGTCAGTCACCGCCAGGTTGCACTGCAGGTGAGCGGACCTCACGCCAGCGCGATTCTCAACTCGGGATGTCCGTTGGATCTCGATCCTGCGGAATTTCCACCGGGCATGTGCACGCGCACGCTGTTCGGCAAGGCAGACATTGTTCTGTGGCGGAAAGGCGCGGCCGAGTACCATCTCGAGGTGTGGCGTTCCTTCTCTGACTACGTGTGCGAGTTGTTGCTGGAGGCCGCCCGGGATTTCGTCGCGCCGCCGCCAGCGTCAGTTCGGCTAGCGCTGTGATGCCTGCCAGCCGGGCGCTACGTAATGACCCTCCGTGGCGGCCGGCAGCGGCGGCTTTCCGAGGATATGATCCGCGGCCTTTTCGGCCAGCATGATGGTCGGCGCGTTCAGATTGCCGGTCGTGATCGACGGCATGATCGAGGAATCCACGACTCGCAGGCCGTCGATTCCGATTACCCGCGTTTGCGCGTCCACCACGGCCATCGGATCATCCTGCCTGCCCATCTTGCACGTGCAGGACGGGTGGAAGGCGGTTTCGACCTTGTCGCGGACAAAGGCGTCTATCTGTCCGTCGGTCTCCACGTCCGCGCCCGGCTGGATCTCGCGGCCACGGTAACGCCCGAATGCCGGTTGTGCGAAGATTTCGCGCGTCAGCCGCACGCAGGCGCGCATTTCCGACCAGTCGTCTGCGTGGCTCATGTAGTTGAAGCAGATCCTCGGTTTGTCGAGCGGATTGGCCGACGCGAGGCGCACCCAGCCGCGGCTCTTTGAGCGCATCGGCCCGACATGCGCCTGGAATCCGTGCTCGCGCGCCATAGCGGAGCCGTCGTACGTGACCGCAAGCGGCAGGAAATGATATTGGATATCGGGATAACGCACGCCCGGGCGGCTCCTGATGAAGCCTCCGGTTTCAAAATGATTGGTGGCGCCGAGTCCGTCCTTGAAAAGCAGCCAGCGCGTGCCGATCATCGCCCTGGACCACAGATTCATCGATGAATAAAGAGTGATGGGCTCCTTGCAGGCTACCTGGAAGTAGAACTCCAGGTGATCCTGCAGGTTCTCGCCGACGCCGGGCATGTCACGCGTGACGGCAATGCCGTGCCGCCTGAGTTCAGTGGCCGGCCCGAGTCCGGAGAGCTTCAGCAATTGCGGTGAGTTGATCGGCCCGCCGCAGACCAGAAGCTCACGCCCGACACGCACCTCGTGCTGCGCGCCGCCCCTGAGATAGCTCAAACCGGTCGCGCGCCTGCCATCGAACAGGATCCCCGTTGCCAGGGCCTGCGTGCGCACCGTCAGATTGCGCCGCTGCATTGCCGGGCGCAGGTAGGCGTTGGCGGTGCTCGAGCGCCGCCCACCGCCAACTGTCATGTCCATCCGGCCAAAGCCTTCCTGCTGGAAGCCGTTCATGTCTGCGGTATGCGGATAACCGGCCTGGCCAGCGGCGGCGAGCCAGGCTGCGTGCAGCGGATTGGCCAGTGTGCCGCAGCAGGTCTGCAGCTTGCCCTCGTCACCACGGTAGTGATCGCCGCCCTCGGCGCGCGATTCTGCGCGCCGGAAGTACGGCAGCACGGCGGCATAATTCCAGCCGGCGGCGCCTTCCTCCTCCCAGCGATCGAAATCATGCGGATTGCCGCGCACGTAAACGAGGCCATTGATCGAGGAGGAGCCGCCCAGGCACTTGCCGCGCGGCGTGTGAATGCGACGTCCGCCGAGGTGTGGCTCGGGCTCGCTGTAATAGAACCAGTTGTACTTCTTCATGCCCATCGGAATCGCGAGCGCCGAGGGCATCTGCACGAAGATCGAGCGGTCCGAGCCGCCGTACTCGAGCAACAGCACGCTGTTTCTGCCGTCCTCGGTGAGCCGATCGGCCAGCACGCAACCGGCGGAACCGGCGCCCACGATCACGAAATCGAAAACCTCAGTAGGGCGCATCGATGTCGCCCTTCGCCACGTACACGCTCTTCAGCTGCGTGTAATGCTCCATCGCGGCGCGGCCGTTCTCACGGCCGAGTCCCGAAAGCTTGACGCCGCCGAAGGGGAGCTCCACGGGGGTTACGTTGTAATGGTTGATCCAGCAGGTTCCGGCCTGGAGCCTCGCGATCACGCGATGCGCACGGTTGAGGTCGTTGGTGAAAACGCCAGCGGACAGGCCGAACTCGGTGGCGTTCGCGCGCCCGATGACTTCTTCCTCGTCCTCGAACTCCAGCACCGACATCACTGGACCGAAAATCTCCTCGCGCACGATGCTCATGTCGTCGCGGCAGCCATCGAAGACCGTCGGCTCCACGAAGAATCCCTTTGCGAGCGCGCCGTCTGTACGGCGGTTGCCGCCCACGAGCACGCGCGCACCTTCCACACGCCCGCGAGCGATGTAGCCAAGGACCATTTGCATGTGCTCTTCGGAAATGAGCGAGCCGACCTGCGTCGCCGGGTCCATGGGGTCGCCGATGCGCAGGACGCTGACCCGCGCGATCAGGCGACGCAGGAATTCCACCTTGATTGAGCGGTGCACGAATACGCGCGTGGCGTTCGAGCAGACCTCGCCCGCGGAATAGAAATTGGCGAGCAGCGCGCCGGAAACGGCCTGGTCGAGTTTCGCGTCCTCAAAGACGATCAGCGGCGACTTGCCGCCGAGTTCGAGCGTTACTGCCTTGATCGTGGTAGAGGCATCGTTCATGACCGCCTTGCCGGTGCCAACCGACCCCGTGAGCGATACTTTGCGGATCTCCGGATGGCGCGTCAGCAGACGTCCGGTGTCGGAATGGCCCTGTGCCACCTGGAAGACGCCGGACGACAGGCCGGCCTCGAGGTAGATCTTCTCGAGCTCGACTGCGGTAAGCGGCGTGAGGCTCGCCGGCTTGAAGATCATCGCATTGCCGAAGGCGAGCGCCGGTGCCGATTTCCAGCAGGCAATCTGCAGCGGGTAATTCCAGGCGCCGATGCCGGCAACCAGGCCCAACGGTTCGCGGCGCGTATAGCCGAATGCCTGCGGACCCAGGTCAATGTGCTCACCGGCGGCACTCTGCGCTAGGGCCGCGAAATACTCGAGGCACTCGGCGCCGGAAACGACGTCGACGACGCGCGTTTCCTGGATCGGCTTGCCGGTGTCGCGAGTCTCGAGCGCCGCCAGCTCGTCATTGCGCGCGCGGAGAATTTCGGCAGCGCGGCGCAGGATGCGGGCGCGCTCCGCCCCGCTCATCGCCGCCCATGCGGGTTGTGCTGCGCGCGCGGCCCGGACTGCTGCCTCGATTTCCTCCGCGCCGGCCACCGGGACGTCGCCGAGCCGGGCGCCGGTCGCCGGGTTGAAGGAAACCAGGCGATTGCCAGTCACGGATATGGCGCACCCGCGCGCTTCGCGGTCCTTGCTGGACTCGTGCCGGATTTCCCCAGTTCTGCGAGACTATCGAGGGTTGTCACAATGTCCTTCTTTGCGAAAAGTTACGGGGACACGAACATGCTCAACAAATCCCCTGTGGAACGATCATTCGATAGCCGGTCGGGCAGGTCAAGAGCAACGTGGGCGGCCCGGTCCAGGTACCTTGCGCTGATTGCCCTGCTTTCGTTCGGCCCGTGCGCCGCCCTGGCGGACGCCGTGCCTGAGCCCGCGTCTTGTCAGACAGTGCGCTTCTCGGACATCGGCTGGACCGATGTCACGGCGACGACAGGCATGGCGAGCCACCTGTTGCGCAGGCTCGGCTACCAGCCGGTGGTGACGGTGCTGTCCGTGCCGGTGACTTATGCTTCGATGAAGAACATGGACATCGATGTCTTCCTCGGCAACTGGTTGCCGTCAATGGAAGGCGATAGTCGCGCCTACTTCACGGATGGTTCCGTCGAGGTCGTGGGCGCCAACCTCACCGGCGCAAAATACACGCTCGCCGTGCCGGCCTATACGCACGACGCCGGGCTGCGGGATTTCGCCGAGATCAGCCGCTTCGCAGCGGACCTGAAGAAGGAAATCTACGGCATCGAGCCCGGCAATGACGGCAATCGCCTGGTGCTCGAACTCATCAAGAAGAATGAATTCGGCCTTGGCAATTTCAAGCTCGTGGAATCGAGTGAGCAGGGCATGCTGGCGCAGGTCGAGCGCGCCTATGCTGCGCGGCAAGCCATCGTGTTTCTCGGCTGGGAGCCGCACCCGATGAATACGCGCTTCGACATGCGTTATCTCACCGGCGGCGATGCGAGTTTCGGGCCGGACTTCGGCGGCGCGACGGTTTTCACCAATACGCGGGCCGGCTACCTGCGCGAGTGCCCGAATGTCGGTCGCCTGCTGAAGAACCTGAGATTCACGCTGCGTGGCGAGAGCGAGATGATGGCGGCGATCCTGGATCGGCATCTTGCCCCTGAAGCCGCGGCCGCAGAATGGCTGGAGGCGAACCCGGACGCCCTGAAGATCTGGCTTGAAGGCGTGCGCACATTCAACGGCGATCCCGCCGTGCAGGAAGCTGCGCTAGCGCCCGCGGTGCGTGAAGCGCGCGGCTTCGAGCCCTGGGTGACCGATCACAAGATACCGCTCGGCAGCGCAGTTGCCGCATTCATCGAATACATCAAGGTGCATGGCAAGGCGTTTTTCGCCGGCACGTCGACCGTCATTCGCGGTTCCGTTGATGGCGTGATGGCGTTGCTGTCGGGTACTCCCGCACCGCTGCTGATCCTGCTTGTTGCGGCGCTTGCCTGGCTTCTGCACCGCTCTATCGGCCTCGCGGTCTTCATCATTGCGGCGCTGCTGTTCATCATGAATCAGGGCTACTGGACTGCGACGCTCGAGACCTTGTCGCTGGTATTCGTGTCCGCCCTTTTTTCCACGCTGCTGGGGGTGCCGACAGGCATAGCCGCGGCGCACCGGCCGCGCCTGTATGCGGCACTGCGTCCGGTGCTCGACCTGATGCAGACCCTGCCGACCTTTGTCTATCTGATCCCGACGCTGGTCCTGTTCGGGCTCGGCGTCGTGCCTGGGCTGATCTCGACGATCATCTTTGCGCTGCCGGCGCCGATCCGCCTGACGCACCTCGGGATTTCCTCGGTACCGCTTCCCCTGCTCGAGGCGGGTGACGCATTCGGCGCGACGCCACTGCAGCGGCTGTGGAAAATCGAGTTGCCAAGCGCCCTGCCGACCATATTGGCAGGCGTGACGCAGTGCATCATGTTGAGCCTGTCGATGGTCGTGATCGCAGCGCTGGTCGGCGCCGGCGGCCTCGGTGTGCCGGTCGTGCGCGCGCTGAACAGCGTGCAGGTCGATATCGGGTTCGAAGCGGGTTTCGCGATCGTCCTGCTCGCGATCATCCTCGACCGGATCAGTCGCCCCGGCAATCGCAGTGTGTCCCGATGAACGCCGCACTCGAGTTCCAGAACGTTGACATCCTGTTCTGCCGCGAGCACGGGCGAAAAAGCGCGCGAGCGATTCGTGACGCGCTGGCGCGGCTCGATGCGGGCTCCAACCGCGAGGAAATATCGGATGCCTGCGGTGTAGTCGTAGGCGTCGCCGGTGCAAGTCTCAGCATCGCGCCGGGCGAGATCTGCGTGATGATGGGGCTGTCCGGGTCCGGGAAATCAACTCTTTTGCGGGCCGCCAATGGCCTGGCGGCCGTCACCCGGGGGCGTGTGCTGATCGACGACGCGAGCGCGCCGATCGACGTCGGCCACTGCAGTACGCAAAGCCTGCGACGCCTGCGGCGCCAGCGTATCGCCATGGTGTTCCAGCAGTTCGGACTGCTGCCCTGGCGCACGGTCGCGGACAATGTGGGGCTCGGGCTGGAGTTGCGGGGCGAATCGGCCGCCGAGCGGCGCAAAATCGTTGCGGAACAGCTCGAACTGGTCGGCTTATCGCAATGGGCGGACCGGGATGTCGGCGAGCTGTCCGGCGGGATGCAGCAGCGCGTGGGTCTCGCGCGCGCGTTTGCGACGAAAGCCGACATCCTGCTGATGGATGAACCATTCTCGGCCCTCGATCCGCTGATCCGCGACAAGCTGCAGGAGGAACTGCTGGCGCTGCAGGAACGTGTCAAGAAGACCATCCTGTTCGTGAGCCACGACCTCGACGAGGCCCTGCGCCTCGGCGATCGAATCTCGATCATGCATCACGGCCGCATCGTGCAGACCGGCACGGCGCAGGATATCGTCCTGCGCCCCGCGGACGATTACGTCGCCGAATTCGTGCGGCACATGAACCCGCTCACGGTGCTCACCGGCGCAATGATCATGCGTACATGCGAGCAGATGACCCGGGCGGATGGCGCCCTTTGCCTGGACGATGCGCGGCACTATCAATTGAAGCTCGACCCGCAGCTTGCGCCGGTCGAACTGCGCCTCGACGGCCAGCCGCATCCGCTGCTCGTCGTGCGGGATGACGCGGCCTGCGACGAGGATGAACGCTGCGTGATCGTAGCGCCATCGTCGCTATCGCTGCAGGCCCTGATTCACCTGCGCCGAAGGACCGGCCATCCGGTGCTGCTGGCTGAGGCCGGGCGGGTGCTGGGCGTCTGCGGGGAAACCGAAATTATTGGCGCGCTGTCAGCGCGTGGCCAGGGTGGAACTTCATAGCAGCACCGGTACCCGGGAGGCGCAAGCGATGGACGCGAAACCCAGCGCAATGGATGGATCCGGTGGTTGTCTCTGCGGAGCGGTGCGATACGAAGTCTCGGGGCCGCTGCGACAGGTGGTCGCCTGCCACTGCAGCCAATGCCGTCGCATGACAGGCCATTTCATGGCAGCGACCGCGGCAACACGTTCCGATTTCCGCTTGCTGTCGAGCACCGGATTGGCGTGGTATTCGGCGTCAGCCGAAGCACGCCGCGGATTCTGCAATCGGTGCGGCTCCACGCTGTTCTGGGACGGAGTCGGGCGTGAATACATCAGCATTGCGGCCGGCAGCCTCGACGACGCCACCGGCCTGCGAATCGCCTGCCATATCTTCGTCGCCGACAAGGGCGAGTACTACGTGATCGAGGACACAGCGCCGAAGATCACGGATGGGGAGTATTCGGTCCCGATCGCCTAGAGTCGCGGCTTGCGCTTGAAATCGAACAGGCCGGTCAGGTCGCCGACCGCCGGCCGGTTCACGGGCACGTAAGGATCGCTCGCGTCGTGGACCGGATTCGGCAGGTTGTCGCGGCTGCGCGCGGAAATCGGCGGCAACCCCCAGTTGTACTCGATGAATTTGGCGATCGAGGCGTGATTATAATAGGTGTGATCGACGTGTCCGCGCCGCGCGTAAGGCGAGACTGCGAGCATTGGAATGCGCGTGCCGTCGCCGAAGAAATCGAGGGGCTGCACGTAGCCGGAATCGTAGTAGCCGCCGCCCTCGTCGAAGGTCACCAGGATGGCCGTGTTCTTCCATAGTTCGGGGTTGGCCTGCACCCGGTCAATGACGTCGTGCACCAATTCGTCGAAGGACGGCTGCATGGCATAGCCGGGGTGGCCGGAAATGCTGTCATAGGGCGCGATCACGGAGACGGACGGAAAAGTCGCGGCATTCTTCACGTCGACATGGAACTGCTGCAGGTCCTGAAGCTTTGCGCGGTCGGGGCCGGTCATGGTCGATGTGAAATAGCTCAGCGTGTCGCACATCGCGCAGTATTCGCGGTCGACATTCTTGCCGTCGTTGCGGCCGCCTGAATACCATTTCCATGACACGCCACCGGCGGTCAGCACGTCGCCGATGTTGCGGATCGTCTGCGGCGGCAGCACGGGCTTTTCCGGCTTGTCCTCCCGCAACCCGCCATCCGGCAGGTAGGCGGGCTCGAGATTGTTGACCATGTAGTAATGGCCGGGCTCGCAGTTGCCGTCGCGGAAGACCCGATACGGCAGGCTGGCCAGATAGGCGCGGATGGGCGCGACGCCGGGCGCCTTGTCGTCTGCGCAGGCAACGAGCGTGCCGCCCTGATAGCCATCCTCGGTGTACCAGTTGTTCGTACCTGGCTGTGGATCCGGATTTTCGATCAGCTTCGGCGGCGGCACCGCGGCCTCGCCGTCCCGCGTGTAAAAACCCGCGTCGGCTGTAGCCAGCGCGAAATAGTTGGCGGTCGTGCCACCGAGGATAGGCTGGTGGTAGTTGTCTGCGAGCGCATACCTGTCGGCGAGCGAACGGAAATACGCGGCGTCGCCGCGCGCCATGTTGTAGAAGCCCATCGACACGCCGCCCTGATAGGTGCGGTTGGGCGCGAATGCCGCAGCGTTGCTTCCACCCATGCCGACGGTTTCCGCAGTCCATACGAAGAGGTCGTTTCGGCCGCCGTTGATCTGCTGGTACATCTGGAAGAAGCGGTGTATCGGGTCGCCGGTGTGTGCGCCGTAGCTGACATGTTTCGTGATCTGGAACGGCCCGTTCTGCAGCGGCTCGGTGAAGCGGGCATCCGGGACGTCGTATTGCTGGCCGAACGCACCGAATGCGTAGGGCTGCGGGAGCATCGAATAGTTGCCGGTCACCTTCGGAGTCGGCGTGTAGAAGTCGAGGACTTCGGCTGTGTGCTGTTCCGCGAGCGCGAAATTGGGGCCCGGCGATCCATCGGCGCGGACAATTCCGCGCGACAGCAGGTTGCTGACGGACTGCCGTCCCTTCGGCCGATACGTCGCGAACAGGTTGTCGAAGGTCCGGTTCTCGCCGACGATGACGATGACGTGCTCAATCGGTGTCCGGGGAGCCGCCGCGAAGCTGCTGGCGGTGAACACGCCGATGAAGGCCGTGACGATTGATCTGCGCAGTGTCATGGTGGGCTCCACCCCGGCCGGACGAAATGCGTCGGACCGGGGTGGAACGCAGGTCAGTCAGGTCAGAACTGGCCGTTCAGCGACAGGAACCACTGTCGGTCCGAGCCGACCTGGAACGTCTGGTTGTCACCGAAATTGCCAAAGCCGTTCGAGCCGAGGGTCGAGACGTAGCTCTCGTCGCCAAGGTTCGTGACATTGGCCTGCAGCGTGATGTTCTTGCCGAAGCCAAAATCCCTGAACCGGTAGCCGAGGCCCAGATTGAGCACGGTATATGAGCTGACATTGCCCGCACCATCGCCGACGGTGCTCAGGTCGTTGGTGTAGGTGAAGTAGCGCTTGCCGGTGTAGTCGAGCCCAAGCTTGCCGAAGTATGTACCGTTGTCGTAGCTGAGCTCCGACTTGAGCAATTCCTTCGGGGAGTCAACCACTGTCTTGCCGCCGGTCGGAATGATGGTCGTGACCGGCACGCCAGCAACGATATCGACCCGTAAGACGTCGTCCTGATACTCCGACTCGTTGTAGCTCAAGGAGTTGTACCAGCTCCAGTCCTCCATGAAGGCCCAGCGCACGCCGATTTCGGCGCCCTGGGTCTGGACGTCGCCAACGTTCTGCAGCACCGTCGGGTTACCGACGATGCCGGAGCCGATGGTGTTGACCAGCAGCCGGTCCTTGAAGTCGACGTAGTAGAGCGCGGCCACCGCCTGCAAGTCCGCGACGTTGTAGCGCCAGCCGAATTCATAGGTCGTGGATGTCTCCGGCGAGAGACCGCCGCTGTTCTTCAGCAGCGCGAAGTTGGTCGGCGATGTTGCAAACGGAGATGAGCCGGTCGCCGCGGCAACGAATGCGCGCATGTTCTTCGTGACCGCGCCGAACAGTTCCTGCTCGTCGTTGAGCGCGTAGTTGAAGCCGACCTGCGGCAGGAAGTCGTCCGAGGCCTCGACATCGCCCGCCAGGCTGGTGGCGAAGCGGGTATCGACGATCGCCCGGGCCGTGTTACCTACGTTGAGCGTCTTGAAGCCGAAGTTGACCTTCAGCGCGTCACCGATCGCCCACGTGTCCTGCACGAAGAACTGGTTGGTATGGGTGGTGAACGCGTACTGCCACTGGGTAAAGAACGGATCGGTCATGAATTCGAGCGAATTCCGCTGCGGGGCAGCCAGCTCGAGTCCGTAGAAGCGACGCGCCTGGTTGAAGTCGTTGTCCTCGATCCAGAGGCCGGCGCTAATCGTGTGATTCCCGGTTACCCATGTCAGCGCGGTCGTCACTCCCTGGCGGTCGATGTTGTACTCGGTCGTGCGCACGGCGATCGGCGCATTGGCGCCAGTACCAATCGTGCCGCCGCTGCCATCCGGGGCACCGACCGGGGTACCGACGTATGGTGTGAACCAGATGCCCTGGCCCTTGTTCTCGTGCCTGTACACGGTCGTATCCCAGGACCAGCCATCGCCGAACGGCAGGTTCAGCGTCACGCCCATGAGATGATCCTTGCGCAGGCCCGCTGCGTTCGCGTAGGAATCATCCACGGTCCCGATCGGTGATGGATACGGTCCCGGCAGCGTCCCCTGATATATCTGTGCGACCTGGACCATGGTCGGCCAATCGCTCGGGGCCGAGAGGTTGTCCCACGAATAACCGAGACGGCTCAGCATGTCGAAGGACATGTCCTGATAGTCGTTTTCCTGGCGGTCCGACCAGTTGTAAAAGGCGGTCAGCTTCGCATCGCCGAGCGGCTGCACGAGCTTGAAGTTGACCATTTCCTGCTTCTGCTCGCCGAAGCCCTTCCACTTGTCGGTCTGCGAATTCGTGTAGCTTAGGTAGGCGCGCGTGCCAGCGCTTCCGAGATCACCCGTCTCGAAGCGCAGGAAACCGCGGTGCATCGAATCAGCGCCGCCCGTGAGCGCGACATTCAGCCCGAGCTCGTGCGAAGGGTCCATCGAGTAGAACTGCAGCGTGCCGCCGAGGTTGCTGGAGGAGGCCGTCTCGAGCGAGCCCGCGCCCTGCGACAGGATGGCGTTGCCGATGTTCTCGGAAGAGATCGCGCGGCTGATGTGAAGCCCGTTGTGGTTGCCGTAGCTCATGTCACCGAGCGGCACGCCATCGAGCGTGAAGCCGAGCTGGTTCTGGTTGAAACCTCGCACCGTAATGCGGGTCGACCACTCGTAGGCGCCGTAGGGATCCGCCGACTGGAAACTGACGCCCGGCAGCTTGGCAATGATCTTGAGGGCGCTCGTGCCGGGTGCCGACTGCTCGATTTCGATAGCGCTGACCTCGGCGACCTGCCGCGACTGACCGCGACCGAATACCAGGACCTCCTCGAGCGTTGAATCCGCGGGGGCTGTTTCCGCCGCCTGGACATTCGCCGCTGCGAGTACCGCAGTGACTGCCGCCGCCAAATTGAACGCGCGTGTCAGCGGCGTCCTTGTAACTGATGCCGTCATGGCTCCCTCCTGATGGATTTTTTTAGGGCAGTAACGCGATGCCTGTGGCATCTGTTGTGGTATTCATACATTCAAACCCTGACACAGTCTGCCCCTCTTATCGGCACCTTGCAACGCTCAAGAGCGCTGCGCAACAGGGTCGGCTGGACGCCAGCCAGCTTGTAGCCTGTGTGCAACAGTCGCGGCGCTGCCGGACATGTCCGGATCCGTCAGGTGGTAAGCGTCCGTCGCAGTGCAGTATTCCATCCGGCAACCAGCCCCGCCCGGTGGGCAGGCGCCATGCCCGGTGTGAACGTGGCGCCGGTCGCCCAAGTTGCGGCGACGGTCTTCAGATCCGGCCACAAACCGGTTGCGAGTCCAGCCAGAAATGCCGCGCCGAGTGCCGTCGTTTCGAGTTGGGTCGGGCGCTTCACGGGCGCATTGACCACGTCTGCCAGGAACTGGCAGAACCAGTCATTGGCGGCCATGCCGCCATCAACGCGGATCGACGCGGCGCGGCTGGCACCGTCGCCGGCCATGGCCGCCGTGAGGTCAAGGGTCTGGTACGCCACTGATTCGAGCGCGGCCCGCGCGAGGTGTGCGCCAGTGGCATCGAGCGTCAATCCACAAATCAAGGCTCGTGCGTCTGGCACCCAATGCGGCGCGCCGAGACCGACGAATGCCGGCACCAGGTACACGCCATGGCTGTCCGGCACCTGCCTCGCGAGTGCAGCGGTCTCGGCGACGTCATCGATGAGCCGGAGCCCGTCCCGCAGCCACTTGACGGCGGCGCCGGCGACAAAGATCGAGCCCTCCATGGCATAGGTGGTACGGCCGCCGATGCGGTAGGCCGGCGTCGTCAGCAGCCGGTTTTGCGACAGCACCGGCGTGTCCCCGGTATTCAGCAGCAGAAAGCAGCCTGTGCCGTAGGTGGACTTCGCCATCCCGGGTTCGAAACAAGCCTGGCCGACCAGTGCCGCCTGCTGGTCACCGGCGACGCCGCCGATCGGAATGGCCCGGTCGAACAGACCCGGCGCAGTCTCGCCGTAGATTGCACTGCTGTCCTTCACCTCAGGGAGCATCGTGCGCGGCACGCGGATCAACCGCAGCAGTTCCTCGTCCCATTCACCGCGATGAATGTCGAACAGCAGGGTGCGCGAGGCATTCGTCACATCCGTGGCGTGCACCCGGCCGCCGGTCAGCCGCCAGAGCAGGAAGCTATCGATGGTGCCGAAGGCAAGCTCGCCCTTTTCCGCGCGCGCCCTTGCACCCGCGACCTGGTCGAGCAGCCAGCTGACCTTGGTGCCGGAAAAGTACGGATCGAGCAGCAGTCCTGTGCGCTGCCGGAACAGGTTCTCAGTCCCATCACTCTTGAGGCGCGCGCATGCCACGGCGGTGCGCCGGTCCTGCCAGACGATGGCGCGGTGGATCGGCTTGCCGGTGCTTCGTTCCCAGACGACCGCCGTCTCACGCTGATTGGTAATGCCGAGTGCGGCGATGCCGCCTGCGCCGAGCCCGGACTGGTCGATGGCCTCGTGTGCGGTCGCCAAGGCGTCGCGCCAGATATCCTCCGCATCATGTTCCACCCAGCCCGCCGCCGGATAATGCTGACGGAGTTCGCGCCGGGCGATCGACACGATCTGCCCCGCGTCGTCGAACACGATACTGCGCGTCGAGGTCGTACCCTGGTCAATGGCCAGGACGTGGCGCGGGCGGCTCATGGCAGCCCAGCCTGCGCAGGCCGCTCCTGCCCGGTAAACTGCAGGTAGGCGGCGAGCCTCTGATGGTCTGCGGGCGAGGCATGCAGGCCAGTCTTCGAATGGCGCCAGTAGATGTCCTCCGCCGACCGGGCCCACTCCTCGCGAACCAGGAAGTCCACTTCGACCTGCGTCCTGCCACCGCCGAAGTCCTCGCCCATGTCCTCGCGCGAACTGACGCCATCCAGCACCCGCGAAATCCGCGTGCCGTAGGCATGCGCAAGGCGCCGCGCCTGCGGCCCGTCGAGAAATGACCAGCGCCGGCGCACTTCGGTGATGAAAGAATCGACATCGCCGCCAGGAATATCACCACCGGGCAGCGGCGCCGTCAGCGTCCACGGAGCAGTCATGGGTTCCACGTACGGTTCGAGCTTCCTGAGAACCAGTTCCGCGAGGTGCCGGTAGGTCGTGATCTTGCCGCCGAACACCGATAGCACCGGCGCCTGCCCCTTCGGTGCGTCCATGTCGAGCACATAGTCGCGGGTGACGGCCGATGCCTCTGACGCTGAGTCATCCCGCAACGCGCGGATACCGGCGTAGCTCCACACCACGTCGCCGGGCTGGATCTGGCGTTCGAAGTGGCTGTTCACCGCCTGGCACAGGTAATCCGTCTCGGATGGGTCGATCGCTGCCGGTCCCGGTTCGCCCTGCCACTGCACGTCCGTCGTGCCGATCAGCGTGAATTCGTCCTGGTAGGGGATTGCGAAGACGATCCGGCGGTCCGGGTGCTGCAGTACGTAGGCATGATTGCCGTCATAGAAGCGGCGCACGACGATGTGGCTGCCCTTGACCAGCCGCACCGGCTTCCGGCTGCGACTGCCCAGCCGCTGAGTCAGCACTTCCAGGATCCACGGGCCAGCCGCGTTCACGATGGCGCGTGCGCTCACCGAGTACGTCCGCTGCGTCGCCTCACACCGGATTTCCGCCCGCCACTGGCCGCGCTCGCGCACCGCGCGGATCAGACGATGGCCTACCTGCACAGTAGCGCCGCGCTCGGCGGCGTCCTTGGCGTTCAGCACGACCAGCCGGCTGTCGTCGACCGTGCAGTCCGAATAAGCAAAGCCGCGACGCAGATTGCGGCGCAGCGGCAGCCCATATTCCGATGTTGCCAGGCGAATGCTTGCTGACCGCTCGAGACTGCTCCGACTGCCCAGGCGGTCGTACAGGAACAGGCCGAGGCGGACTGCCCAGGCGGGGCGGAGCCAGTGCTCGTACGGCAATATGAAGCGTTGCCGGCTGACCAGATGCGGCGCGATCGAGAGCAGATGCTCGCGTTCGGTAAGTGACTCGCGTACCAGGCGAAACTTGAAATACTCCAGGTATCGCAAGCCGCCGTGAATCAGCTTGGTGGTGGAAGAAGACGTGTAGTGAGCCAGGCCAGCCTGCTCCACCAACAGCACGCGCAGGCCCCGGCCGGCCGCGTCGCGGGCAATCCCGACTCCGTTGATGCCACCGCCGACAATGAGGAGATCGAATGCTTCGCCGGTGCTCATATTCTATTTTGCATCAGGCCTTGATGCGGGTCATGGCGGGGTCGTAGAGAGGCGTCAGGGATACCGAAGCCGGCACCCGCTCGGTCGCTACTTCAAGCTCATAGGCACCCGATAACACCTGGCCGGCATCCACGCCATTTTCCGCGTCGCGCACATAGCCGTAGCCGATGGATTTCTTCACTGTGTGGCCATAGCCCGCGCTCGTCAGCCAGCCCACGCGCTGGCCGTTGCGAAAGATCGTCTCGCGCCCGAGCAGGACGACGGCAGGATCATCGACCGTGAAACAGGCCAGCAGCCGCGGCAAGCGGTTTTTCTTCTGCTTCTCGAGTGCTTCGCGGCCGAGAAACGGAATGTCGAGCTTCAGCTTCACCGCCCAACCGAGCCCGGCCATCAGCGGCGAATGATCGGGACCGATATCGGCCCCCCAGGCCCGATAACCCTTCTCGAGGCGCAGCGTTTCGATCGCGCGGTAGCCCGCATTGACGATGCCCTGCGGCCGGCCCGTCTCCATCAGGGAATCATAGATGGTCGCGGCGGAGTCTACGGGTACGTGCAGTTCCCAGCCCAGTTCGCCCACATAGGTGACGCGCAACGCAATCACTTCCGAGCCTGCAACAGTGATCCGCCGGCACTGTGCGAACGGAAAGGCCTCATTTGACACATCATCCGGCGTCGCGGCTGCCAAGGTATCGCGCGCGCGCGGGCCCATCAGCGCCAGCACCGAATACTTGTCGCCGACATCGATGAGCCGGGCATCGAGTCCGGCGGGGATATTGCGGCGGATCCAGTCGAAGTCGTGGGTGCCGAAACCGGTGCCGGTGACGATATAGAAATTATCGCCTGCCAGGCGCGCGACGGTCAGGTCGCATTCGATGCCGCCGTGTGTATTGCGCATCTGCGTGTAGGTCAATGCGCCCGGCGCTTTCGCCACGTCATTGGCCGCGATCCAGGACAGCGCGGCCTCGGCGTTGCGGCCGACCAGCATGAATTTTGCAAATGACGTCTGATCGAAGAGCGCCACGCGTTCGCGCGTCGCGCGATGCTCGCGTCCGACCGCCTCGAACCAGTTGGGCCGTCCAAATGTGTAGATGTCTTCCGGCTTTTCTCCCGCAGCGAGGTCCGCGAACCAGTTCGGCCGTTCCCAGCCGAGCTTCTCTCCGAAAACCGCACCCTGGGATTTCAGGCGCTCATAGAGCGGCGACTTCCGGAACGGGCGGCCCGAGTCGTACTCTTCGGCTGGCCACGCCATCGTGTAATGCTTGCCGTACGCCTCCAGTGTGCGGGTCCGCACCCAGTCGATGTCCTGGTGATGGCGGCCGAAGCGGCGGATGTCCACGGGCCACAGGTCACTTGGCGGCTCGCCGTGTACCACCCATTCGGCGAGCGCCATGCCGGCGCCACCGCCGGCCGCGATGCCAAACGCGTTGAAGCCCGCGCCGACGAAGATGTTCTGCACCTCCGGTGCCTCCCCGAGGATGAAATTGCCATCCGGCGTGAAGCTCTCGGGGCCGTTCACGAGTTGCTTGACGCCTGCCGTCGCGAGTGCGGGCACGCGCTCCAGGGCCTGCTGCATGATCGGCGTGAAATGGTCCCAGTTGGAGTCGAGGAGCGTGAACTGGAAATCGGACGGCAGGCCGCCGGTCGCCCAGGGAATCGGATTCGGCTCGTAGCCGCCCATGACGAGGCCGCCGACCTCCTCCTTGTAATACGTGAGCCGGTCCGGATCGCGCAGCGTCGGCAGCCCGCGTGTCACGCCGTCGATCGGGGTCGTGACCAGATACTGATGTTGCAGAGAGACCAGCGGCACG
>JAQBHG010000130.1:0-10967 GCA_032127975.1 Steroidobacteraceae bacterium | reverse complement strand
TATGTTTCCTGTCGCCGCAGTGCGACAGAACAAATTCGCGTGCGCGCGATTGTGGCCCATACTCGCGGCGTAGAAATTTCAGCAGGGGAATCGGGTCTGACGAAGACTTAGGTTCACGTGTAAACGGCAAACCCGTCGCGAGGCGGGGACGCAAAGCTTCCGGTCTCGTGAGAGACAGCGGGGTTGCCACATGAAAGTTTGCAAGACATTCGCAGTCGGACTGCTGGCTCTCTCGATGACGGCGTGTCTTTGGGATAAGCCTCAGGAAGAATCGCTGCAACCCTTCGTTGGTGGACCGCCGCCGGTCAATCAGGCGCCGAGCATCAGCAGCCTTCCTACTGAAGCCGCAATCATGGTCGGCACGCCGCTGCAAATCACGCCGACGGCGACCGATGCGGAAAACGATCCACTGACTTTCGAGATCGAGAACAGACCGGCCTGGGCCTCATTCAGCACGGCGACCGGCAGCCTGACGGGCATGCCCACCAGCGCGAATGTCGGCACCTTCAACAATGTCCGCATCTCGGTGCGCGATGGCGTCAATGTCACTCACGGAAATGCCTTCCGCATCGTCGTCAACGCCCAGCCGGCGACACCGCCGCCCGCCAATCGGCCTCCTGTCATTTCGGGCAGCGCGCCGAACGGTGCGAGCGAGGGTCAGCCCTATTCCTTCATGCCATCCGCATCGGATCCAGACGGCCAAAGCCTGAGCTTTTCGATCGCCGGAAGACCGGCCTGGGCATCGTTCAATACGGGTAATGGACTACTCTCCGGAACGCCCGGTGCTGGATCGGCGGGAACCTACGGTAACATCCGGATCAGCGTTTCCGACGGCGCAGCCAGCGCTTCGTTGCCGGCGTTTTCAATTACCGTCGCCGCGGTGAACCGCACACCCTTGATTGGGGGAAGTCCCGTGACTTCAGGGCGCGAGGGCATCGCTTATAGCTTTACGCCGACGGCAAGCGACCCGGATGGCAATTCCCTGGCTTTCAGCATTGCCAATAGACCGGCTTGGGCCAGCTTCAGCACGAGCAACGGGCGTTTATCCGGCACGCCGCCGGCAGGGAATGCAGGCAACTACGCCGGTATTCAGATATCGGTCAGCGATGGCAACTTGTCCGCGTCATTGGCCGCATTCTCGATCAATGTGGCTGCAAACCGCGCCCCAAGCATCAGCGGGACGCCCGCGACGGCCGTGACAAGCGGCCAGGCGTACTCATTCACGCCGAGTGCATCCGATCCGGACGGCAACGCAGTCAGTTTCAGCATAGCGAACAGGCCGGCTTGGGCGAGTTTCAGCACCAGTACGGGCCGCTTGTCCGGGACTCCAGCGCAGAGCGCTGCCGGCGATTACATCGATATCCGCATCAGTGCCAGCGATGGCATGGCGACCACGGCGCTGCCCGCATTCCAGATTGCGGTTGATGGCGCGAATCGTCCGCCGACGATTTCCGGCGCGCCGCCGGCGTCGATCGTCGAAGGTCAGGCCTATTCGTTCACGCCTGCGGCAAACGATCCGGACGGCGATACGCTGAGTTTCAGCATCACGAACAAGCCGTCGTGGGTCACATTCAGCACTGGCACGGGCCGGCTGTCGGGCACGCCTGGCACGGGAACCGTCGGCACCTACGCGAACATCCAGGTCAATGTCAGCGATGGCACGCTGCAGGCCTCGCTGCCGGCATTCTCGATCGCCGTGCAGCAATCGGCCAGCGGCACCGCGACACTCAGCTGGATACCGCCAACAAGTCGTGCGGACGGTTCCCCTTTGACCAATCTGGCCGGCTACAAGGTTCGCTACGGTAGCGCAGCCGGTAACTACCCGACCACGATTACGATCAGCAATCCGGGTGTCACGAGCTACATGGTGGAAAACCTGTCATCGGGCACGTACTACTTCGTGCTCGCGTCCTACGATGCCACGGGCCTGGAAAGCGAAAATTCCAGTCCAGCCTCGAAGACGATCCCATAGCAATGACTGAATCGCAGGGGCCCCGGCAGGCGCCAGTCTGCCGGGGCCATTGATTGTGGCTGGTGTCGTCGCGGGCAGGACGCTATGTTGCCTCGATGGACGACGATTCGATGCACGGCGAGCAGGTTCCGTTTGCGACTCTGTCACCGGATACCGTCGTCGACGCGGTGGAGGCCGCTGGATTCGAGAGCGATGGCCGCGTCCTGGCGCTTGGCAGCTACGAGAACCGCGTTTATCAGGTCGGGCTCGAGGACGCCGCGCCTGTCGTCATCAAGTTCTACCGGCCCGGTCGCTGGACCGATGAGGCCATCGCCGAGGAACACGCATTCGCGCGCGAACTCGCGGTGGCCGAGATTCCGGTCGTGGCTCCGCTCGTACTGGGGAGCCGCGAAGCGCTGGGGAGCGGACCCGTGCCGGTTTTCGGCGGATTCCGCATCGCGATCTATCCGCGCCGTGGCGGCCAGTGGCCGGAGCTCGGCACACCGGATGACCGGCAATGGATCGGGCGCTTTCTCGGGCGCATCCACATGGTTGGGGCCGCGGGGCGCTTCGCGCACCGCGGTCGTCTGTCGGTCGAGGCGATGGGGCGGCAGTCGGTCGACTACCTGCTGGATGGCGATCGCATGGCCGACTATGTCGCGCATCGCTACGAACTCGTGAGTGGCGAGTTGCTCGACCTCGTGGAGGCCCGCTTCGAGGCGGCGGGCCCGCTGCCCCAATTACGGATCCACGGTGATTGCCATCGCAACAACGTGCTGTGGACCACGGCCGGCCCGCATTTCGTGGATCTCGACGATTGCATGACGGGTCCCGCGATCCAGGACCTGTGGATGCTGCTCGCGGGGAATGCCGCCGAGATGCGCGCCCAGCTGACGGACATCCTCGAGGGATATTCGCAATTCGCGAACTTCGATCCGGTCGAGATCATGTTGATCGAACCATTGCGGGCGCTTCGGATGATCCATTACGCGGCCTGGCTCGCGCGCCGCTGGCATGACCCGGCCTTTCCCCTGGCCTTTCCGTGGTTCGGCGAGGTGCGATACTGGGAGCGACACGTCGCTGAACTGGAAGAACAGCTGATGACCCTGGAGCAATCATGAATCGGCTCCGATGCCTGCTCCTGATGGCATTCGCCTGTGCCGCCTGCACTTCAGGCAGCGAAGTGCCGGTCGAAGTCCAGGTCGTGGAGGCGCCGAGCCTGCTGGCAGGCGTACCGGCTCGCCTGCTGCTGGACGTGCGGGCGGGAGTGCCCACTGCGGGTGTTGAAATTGCCGTTGAGGGCGATGAGGGCTTGAGCGTCGTCGACTTCGCGCCCAGGGTTCTGCCGGCCACACAGCCGACTGCGGGCAGTCAGTTGTTCGTGGACCTGCTGCCCAAGGCGGGCGGCAACCGGACGCTGACGGTCCGCCTGTTGCTGCATATGGGCGGCGATCGGCTTACCCGCGTCGTGACACCCTGCCGCTCGTGGTATCGCGCCCCACAGAGGCCCTGCCGCGGCCTGAGACTGGTCCGAGCGCAGGGACCTGACACAGGCTATTTGAGCTAGATATAACAATAAGTTAGGTCCTGCGTTGATGGTGGTACATGAGCTGCATGCCGGGGTCGATTCGGCGTCGCGGGGCGGGTGCCGCGAACTGGTGTAAGATCGCGGCCCTTTTGCACCGCGGCACGATCCCGTGATCCAGAATCTGCGCAACATCGCGATCATCGCGCACGTTGACCATGGCAAGACCACGCTGGTCGACAAGCTGCTGCGCCAGTCGGGCACGCTCGACGCGCGCAAGCCCGTGACCGATCGCGTGATGGATTCGAATGCGCTCGAGCGCGAGCGCGGCATCACGATCCTCGCGAAAAACACGGCGATACGCTGGGGTGAATACCGGATCAACATCGTGGACACGCCCGGACATGCCGATTTCGGCGGCGAGGTCGAGCGTGTGCTGTCGATGGTGGATTGCGTGCTGCTTCTGGTGGACGCAGTGGACGGCCCGATGCCACAGACCCGCTTTGTCACGCAGAAAGCCTTTGCGCATGGCCTTGCACCGATCGTCGTGATCAACAAGATCGACCGTCCCGAGGCGCGCCCGGAATGGGTGCTGAATCAGACCTTCGACCTGTTCGACCGCCTGGGCGCGAGTGAACGGCAACTCGATTTCCCGGTCGTCTATACCTCCGCGTTGCTCGGCGTGGCGGGTCTCGATCCCGCGCAGCTTGCCGCCGACATGACGCCACTCTTTGAGACGATCGTTGCGCGCTGCCCGGCGCCGGACGTGGACATTGACGCACCGCTGCAGTTGCAGATCAGCCAGCTCGACTACTCGAGCTACGTGGGCGCGATCGGCATCGGACGGATCCGCCGTGGCACGATCCGGCGCGGCATGTCCATTGCGGTCGTCGGTCGCGATGGCGAAGTCCGCAGCGAACGCGTCGGCCAGGTTTTCGGCTTCCTGGGACTCGAGCGCATCGAGACCGAGGAAGCGCGTGCCGGCGACATCATCGCGTTTTCGGGGATCGAAGCACCCAAGATCTCGGACACGATCTGCGATCCGGAAGCTCCGGAAGCGCTGCCGCCGCTGGTCGTGGACGAACCGACCATCAGCATGACTTTCGAGACCAATACGTCGCCGCTCTTCGGCCAGGAGGGAAAGTTCGTCACCAGCCGTCAGCTTCGCGAGCGCCTGCTGCGTGAGACGCTCTCGAACGTTGCACTGCGGGTCGAGGAAACCGACGACCCGGACAAGTTCGTCGTCTATGGCCGCGGCGAACTGCATCTCGGCATCCTGATCGAGAACATGCGCCGCGAAGGCTACGAGCTCGCCGTTTCGCGGCCCCGCGTCGTCGTGAAGGAAGAGGGCGGCCAGCGGCTCGAGCCGTGGGAGCAGCTCACCGTGGATATCGAATCATCGGCCCAGGGCGCAGTCATGGAGGCGCTTGGAGCGCGCGGTGCAGACCTCGTTGCCATGTTCCCGGACGGCAAGGGCCGCGTGCGGCTCGATTACAAGATTCCGTCGCGCGGCATGATCGGCTTCCAGACGGATTTTCGCACGATGACCAGCGGCACCGGGTTGATGTACCACGTATTCGATCACTTCGGGCCGGTGGTCGAGCGGGATCTTTCCGAACGGGCGGCCGGCGTGATGATCTCCAATGGCCGGGGCTCCGTGCTGGCCTATGCACTCGTCAACCTGCAGGAACGCGGCAAGCTGTTTGTCGGCCCGGGCGACCTGGTTTACGAGGGGCAGATCGTCGGTGAGACGAGTCGCGAAGGGGACATGGTCGTCAATCCGCTGAAGGGCAAGAAGCTCACCAACATCCGCACGCAGAGCAAGGATGAAAACGTCCTGCTGACGCCGCCGATTCGCATGGGTCTGGAGCAGGCCATGGAATACATCGTCGACGACGAACTCGTCGAAGTAACGCCGAAGAACATCCGGCTGCGCAAGCGCCACCTGAATGAAGGCCAGCGCAAGCGGGCTGAAAGGGCCGGCTGAGCCGCCTGAGTCTGCCAATCGCGGTAGCAGCGGCAATATCGGGTTGTTGGTCACGGATTCGCCTCCGCCGAACCGCGAACGACGTCACGTTCCCCGGGTAGTCGATCTCTTAGCATCGGTTGCATTACGTCGCATTCGAAGCGTGCGACGCAGGCCGGCGTGGGGTCATGGCAGCCAAGAAAGATCCGGGTAATGTCGTACGGCTGAAAGTGCTTGCACCGAAGGCGGCCAGGCAGTCTTCGGCTGCTCCGCCTCCTGCCGAGGTGCAGGAGCGAAGCGCAGACGACATCCACCCGTTGCTGGAGCAGCAACTGCTGGCAGCCGCCAATACCGACGGCAAGATGCAGCTCCGCAAGCTGCTCGGAATCATCACCCGCCAGTACGACGCCTTCGAAAACGATCGCACCAGCCTCGAGACCGTGCTGCGACTTGCCTCGGATGAGACAAGCGCAATCACCGAGCGCCTTGAGCAGGAAAACGTCGAAAGGCTCCAGGCGATCCTCGATCACGTGAAGGACGGGATCATTTCCTGCGACCACCTGGGGCGCGTCGAAAGCATGAACCGTACGGCGGAGCGTTTTTTCGGCGTACGCCAGAGCGACGTCCAGTCGGACTCGATCGGCAGTCTCCTGCCGAATCTTGCGGCGGGCGGCGATATCGGCCTGAAGCTGGATGATCTGGCAGGTGCCCAGGAGAACACTCACCACGACCTGGCCGCCCGCGAAGTCGTCGCGAGGCACAGGCGCGGCGAATTGATGCCGGCCGAAGTCCTGGTCAGCAAGATGCAGACCAAGGGGCGCCTCACCTACATCATCTGCGTGCGCGACGTGGCGGAGCGTTCCAAGGCGGAGGACGCACTGAAGGACAGCGAGGCGCGCTACCGCGTGCTGGTCGAAAATGCGCCCGAGGCGGTGGTCGTATTCGACGTTGAGTCCGGCCGGTTCGTGGACTGCAATGAGAACGCGGCCGAGTTTTTCAAAGTGAGCCGCGAGAAACTACTGACAATCGGGCCCCAGGCGGTGAGCCCGCCCGAACAGGCTGACGGTACGCCGTCTTTCGGCATCAGTCGCGGCCATGTCGAAAAGGCGCTGTCAGGTGGTGCGCCGGTCTTTGAGTGGCTGCACTGCGATTCGGAAGGAAACAACATTCCCTGCGAAGTGCGATTCGTCCGGCTGCCGAGTTCTGCCGGGAGCCTGATCCGCGCAAGCATCACTGACATTACCGAGCGCAAGCGCGCCGAACTGATCGGCGCGGGTGAGCGGCGCGCGTTCGAGAAGATAGCGTCGAATGAGCCCCTGTCGGGTGCGCTGACTGCAATCACTGAAGTCGTGGAACGGGTGCTGCCGGATGCGATCTGCTGTATCCGGTTGTATGACCCGGACAAGCGAACCCTGTCGCATGCCGCCGGCCCTAGTCTGCCACGCGAGTATGTGGCGCTGATGGAAAATGTCCCTGCAGAAATCCGCTTCGGGTCCTGCGCCGCGGCAGTTTCACTGCAGCGCCAGATCATCGTGCCGGACATCGCCAAAGACGCACTCTGGGAGCATCGTCGCGAGGCGGCCCTGCGTGCCGGCCTGCACGCCTGCTGGTCGACACCGATCACGGGTGCCGATGGCCGCATGCTCGGAACCTTTGCGACCTACCTGAAACGCCCGCGCATGCCGTCGCGGCGCGATCTCGAGCTGGTCGGCCGCATGGCCCAGCTCGCGCGTATCGCCATCGACCGCCGTCGCGGCGAGGACGCGCTGCGCGAAAGCGAACGGCGCTTCCGCGGATTGTTCGACAACGTCGTGGAAGGGGTCTACCAGGTCACCCTGGACGGCTACCTGCTGTCGGCAAATCCCGCGCTGATCGAGATGCTGGGCTATGGCTCGCTCGAGGAATTGCGCAGCATCGGCTCGACCGAGTCAATGTATGTCGTGCCCGAAACGCGCCACCGCCTGATAGACAGGCTGATCACCGAAGGCGAACTGGTCGAGGCCGAGTACGATTTGAAGCGCAAGGACGGTACGATCATCACGATCACCGAGAACGCGCGACTGAATCGCGACGAACGGAACCAGCCGACCGGGTTCGAAGGCACGGTCACTGACATCACCGAGCGCAAGCGCGCCGAGCAACGCTTCTACGAGCAGAAGGAACGCGCCGAGGTGACATTGCAGTCGATCGCCGACGCGGTCATCACGACTGACCGCGCGGGGACCATCGACTACGTCAACCCGGTCGCCGAAAAGCTGACCGGCTGGGCGGCAAAGGACGCCTGCGGCCGGAATGTCACGGATGTCGTCAAGCTGGCCACGGATGGCAGTCTCACGCCGATCGAGGACCCGGTCAGCCGCGCCCTCGCGACCGGCGAACCGCTCAGCCTGGCCGACCAGACCATGCTCGTGAGCCGGAGCGGGGCAGAAGTTCCGATCCAGGCGACCGTGGCGCCAATCAGGGATCGCAACGGCCGGACCGGCGGTGCGGTGATGGTATTCAGCGACGTCAGCCGTGATCGCCGCATGAAGCGCCTGCTCTCCTACCAGGCGGCGCACGACGCTCTGACCGGCCTGATCAACCGCCGCGAATTCGAAAGCCGGCTCAATTCGGCGCTCGAAGCTGCGTGCTCAGACCATAAATTGCGGCATGCGATGGTTTACATCGATCTCGACCAGTTCAAGGTCGTGAACGATACCTGCGGGCATCAAGCCGGCGACCAGTTGCTGCGCCAGGTCACGGGCCTGCTGCAGACCCGTGTGCGCGCGAATGATGTGCTGGCACGCCTGGGTGGCGACGAATTCGGCGTGCTGCTCGAGCACTGCACGCCGGAGCAGGCACTGCGCATCGCCGACTCGCTCCGGCAGGCGATTCGCGACCTGCGTTTCCACTGGGGCGCCAGCACACTCCAGATTGGCGCCAGTATCGGCATCGTCGAGATCAACCACCAGACCGAGAACGTCGCCGCCCTGCTTTCGGCCGCCGATATCGCCTGCTATTCGGCCAAGGATGGCGGCCGCAACCGGGTGCAGGTCTATGACCCGGCAAGCGCCTCGGCGCGTCATCGCGAGATGCGCTGGATGTCACGGCTCACACACGCGCGCGACGAGGGACGCCTGGACATGATGTTCCAGCCAATCGTCCGGATTGCGGGTCCCGCCGATGAAAGGCCGCATTACGAATTGCTGCTGCGCCTGCTGGACGAGAATGGCCAGACGGTGCTGCCCGATGAATTCATTCCGGCCGCGGAGCGCTACAATCTGATGCCGTCGCTGGATCGCTGGGTCGTGGAAAAGGTGCTGCGCGACATCGTGCCCTCGACCAAGGACGGCGTCACCGAGCCCACATTTACGGTGGCCGTCAACCTTTCGGGCACTACGCTGTCGGACCCGAGCTTTCTGGAGTTCCTGGTCGAGACGCTCGAGGCGCACGAGCCGACGCCGGGCGTGCTGTGCTTCGAGGTCACCGAGACGGCAGCGATCACCAATCTGGGGCATGCCAGCTACCTGATGCGCGAAATGGCGAGTCGTGGCTGCCTGATCGCGCTGGATGACTTCGGCAGCGGCCTGTCGTCATTCAACTACCTGCGTACACTGCCGGTGCACTTCCTGAAGATCGATGGCCAGTTCGTGCAGAACGTGGCCAATGACCCGATCGATCGCTCCATGGTTGAAGCGATCGTGCAGATCGGCAGGGCAATCGGCATCGAGACGGTGGCCGAACGTGTTGAAACGCCTGAAGTGCTCGAAACGCTGCGCCAGATCGGTGTCGGCTACGCGCAGGGATTCTTGTGCGGGCGCCCTGCTCCAATCTCCAGATTCCCGCATCGCAAATAAATCGTCTCTTCTTTGACATAAGCGCCATGGTCGCCCTGTCGGTCGGCTGCGACACTGTGGGCTTGCTCGCGGTCAGCGTGTCTCCAATAGTGGCGTCGACAGTGAAACAGGGCAAACCCGCCGAAAGGCGGGGACGCAAAGCCACCGGTCTGTCGGCCTCACGGCCCACGATAGCGGGGTTGCCACTAGAGCCTGCACAGACGTGCATCGGCGGCAACCGTTGTTTGTGGCGCGAGCGACAGCCCGGCCATACGACAGCGGGGTTGTCGACATGCACCAGCCGAAAGCGAAATCGGGGGTCACCGCAGGCTGCATCGTGGCAGTCGTGTTCCTCGCGGCTGCCATAACACTTACTTCCGTGGCGGAAGCCGGAACTCCAGGCTGCAAGTACAAACGCCGGGGGAACTCCTGTTGGGTGACTCAAAGCCCGCCGCCGCCATCCAATAGCGCCCCGAGCATTTCAGGTACGCCGGCGTCATCCGTGGCGACCGGGCAGTCCTACTCGTTCACGCCGACGGCATCTGATCCGGACGGCAATCCGCTGACCTTCAGCATCATCAATCGGCCCCCCTGGGCGTCATTCAGCACGTCAAGCGGGCGCCTCTCCGGGACCCCGACCTCGACCGCGGTTGGCCAGTACGTCGATATCGGCATCAATGTCAGCGACGGTCAGGCGAGTGCGGTGCTCGCGCCATTCTCCATCGACGTCGATCTGACCAACCGCCCGCCGACGATCAGCGGTTCGCCGCCGACAACGGCTCGCGAGGGGCAGACCTATGCGTTTACGCCAGGTGCCAATGACGCTGACGGCGACACCCTGAGTTTCAGCATCGCGAACCGACCTGTCTGGGCCACATTCAACAGCGCGACCGGTGAGCTCACCGGCACGCCGGGCAATGGAACGGTCGGCAATTACGCCAACATCGCGATTGGCGTCGGGGACGGTAGTGCCACGGCTGCGCTGCCGATTTTCTCGATTGCCGTAGCGCAGGCGTCACTCGGCAGCGCCATTTTGAGTTGGCAGGCGCCGACGACGCGGGTCGACGGTTCACCTCTGACCAGTCTCAATGGTTACAGGATTCGCTACGGTACCGCGGCCGGCAACTATCCGAACCTGGTCGACATAGCCAACGGTGGCGTGACGAGCGCAGTCTTATCGAACCTGCCGCCAGCGACGTACTACTTCGTGATCAGCGCCTACGATACGACCGGCATAGAAAGTGCTAACTCTGCTCCGGCATCGAAGACGATCAACTGACTTCGCAGCGGCGGGCGCCGGATGAATGGATCGTGGCGCACATGGCATTCCAGAGGTGGATGAAGGACACCGGACCGGCTGCCTGGCGATCAGCGAATCGTCCTGAAGACGGGTCGCGGAATGTGTGAGCGGATTTCTTCTTTGGTCGGATTGGGCAGATCTTTGGCGATCTCCGCGGCGATGGCGGGCTGCAGTGATTTCGGAAGCGACTTGCGGAGCAGACCGAGAAACGACGGCGCCGCGATCAACACCAGCCGATCGAACTCCCGGCTGCGCCTGGACTTCGCTATTTCGGCTGCAATCCGGCGCGCAAAAGCAATCGCGACCTGCCTGTGCGGCCCACGCTCTCCGCCGGTGCCGTGGTGCACTACCGCGCCTCGTCGCCCGGAACTGGTCCTTGCGCTCGTGAAAACGCGACCCGGGCGGTCGGA
>JAQBHG010000129.1:0-13682 GCA_032127975.1 Steroidobacteraceae bacterium | reverse complement strand
CCGACCTTGCGTGAGCGGCGCGGTGACATTCCCGAACTGCTCGCGCATTATCTGGCGACGGCCGCCCGCGAACTCGGCGTCGGGCCGAAAACACTGGCGCGTGATGCTGAACGGCGCCTGGTCGCCTTCGACTGGCCGGGCAATGTGCGCCAACTGGTGAATGCCGCGCGGCGACTCACGGTCACCGCACCGGGACGCGAGATTCGTACGGAAGACATCCCGGCCGATCTCGGTGGCAAGGATGGCGAGGCGCCGGCGCTCGACAGCTGGAGCCGCGAGCTGGAGGCCTGGGCAACACGGCAACTATCCGCAGGCGGCGCACCGCTACTCGAGGTGGCCGGGCCGGAGTTCGAACGCACGCTGGCGCGGGTTGCGCTGGCAAGTGTTCAGGGGCGGCGGCAGGAAGCGGCAAAGCTGATCGGCTGGGGGCGGAACACGCTGACACGCAAGCTGCGGGAACTCGGAATCGGCGGGGAGTGAGAGGGCGGGCTGACCGGCAGATCCTGGCCTTCATGGCGGCGCTTGCGTCGGCCTATACTGCGTGAACACTGTATGGCAGACGATCGATGGATAGAATGATGTTCCGCGTTCTCGGTGCTGCGGCCTCGATCACACTGCTTGTTGGCTGTGCCGCGACGCAGGCAGCCCCGGCCGATTCGCCTGCGGTTCCGCCGATCACCAACCTGGCACGAGATGCCATTCAGCCGCTTGCCGAGGATGCAATCTCCGAGCGCGCCCGCCGCTTTCTGGCTGGCTACGGAATTCCTGTGGACGAATACCATCTCGTGTTTCGCGAGATGACCCAGTGGAGCGACTCGAGCCTCGGTTGTCGGAGGCCCGGCGAGATGCATACGCAGGCGGTGGTCAGCGGACAGACGCTGCGGTTTTCGAACTCCACCCGCACGTACGAGATTCACGTCGCGGGGGACAATGTCGTGCTCTGCCCGATGATCGCCACAGGCGGCCCGAAGCAGCCGCGGGGCGCCACTTCCGCGCGTAATCTCGATCTCATGGTCGAGCAGGCGCGCGCAGACCTGGCGCAGCAACTTGGCGTAACGCCCGCAGACGTCGCGCTGAACAAGATGGCGGCGGTCTCCTGGACGGATCCGGGCCTCGGATGCACCGATGGATCGAATGCGCCCGCCGGTCCAGTGCATGGCTATCGGTTGTATCTGTCGGCTCGCGGCGCGCAGTACACGTATCACACGGATCTCACCAGGGCCCTGGCTTGTCCGCCGATCGAACGGCGTTAGCAGGGCACAAAAAAACAGGGCCACGCATGCGTGGCCCTGTCGTCAGGTTCGGCTGACTTCAGCAGAGCATCACGGGCTCGGCGCCGCGTAGACGGTATCATCCTGGCGGCCTTGGGTGTTGTTCGGGAAGAGCCACAACATTTTCCCCCTGCCCCCACTGACCGTGATGTGCGCGCTGTCCCCCTGTCCGAGACCGAAGCTGTTGAGGTCCGGCTTGATCTCGTTGGCAAGGTCGATACTGCCAGTCTGTGTGTCGACTGCACCCTGCCGGTTGGTGACCACCAGGCGGTAGTTGAAGCTCGACGGCACGAATCCATCGCCGTCCGCATCAGAAGTAAATGGCAGAACCACAATGCGATCGTTGAAGTCCCATCCGCCGACGATCCAGTCCAGGAAGCCGCCGTTACCCGAAATGAACTGTGCGGTTACGTATGTACCGATAGTTCCGGCCGAGCTCAAACTTGAAAAGTCGGCTGCCACCAGATCAAAGTCATCAACGCCGTCTTTATCCGCATCAATGAACAGCTCGATGGTCAGATTCGAAATGTGCTGATAGGTCTTGTTCAGCGCGAGTCCGAATTCGACCACTGAGAACCCGAAGTAAAAATTCGGGTCCGCAGTGCGCACGCCAAGACGCCCGATCTGGCAGGAATCATCATTGTCGTCATTCCTCTTGCCGTCGTGATCACCATCGTCATGATCGCCACGGCTTGAGTTGCCGTCCTCCTCCGAATCGTCCCTGCCCCAGTCGCCGTGCTGGTACTTGTCGCAGGAGTCGTGCTTGCCGTTCGACCATTCGTGATCTCGTGGGGCAAGCGTGAATCCTTCCGCAAAGCCAACTGCCGGACCGTTGTTGCGAATGTCGATTTCATTCGAGCGGTGCGAGCTATTGACCCGCATGCCTGATGCGGCATCGACCACTGCCAGGTAGCCGACCCGCAGCGAGTCCGTTCCGTCAGTCAAAACGCACCAGCCATCGACTTCGGTCTGACTGACCGACGCCTGGTCGAAGGCCCCGGCTGCTGCGGACGCTGCCGGATCGAAGCGCAGGCGGACCTTGAAATCGCGAGAACCATAGCGGTTGACGGAAACCGAGCTTGGGCATGACACGGTCACGCCCGGATAACTCGTGTGCGGTACGTGGGTTACCGAGAATGTCCGCTTGCTGTTCGACATATTGGTCAGCGTGACTCTTTTGGTCTTGTCCGCGACCAGGCTGCGCGGATTGATGCGGCCAAACGAAATGCCGCCAGGGGAGGCATAACTAGACAGCGCGGCGGCCCCGTCCACGCGAATGACCCCGACGCCCAGTCTGGCCAGGCTCGTGTCACTCGACGCGTTGCCATCGACAGTCGAGTTCTGCAGCAGGGCCTTGATCGCGGCCGGGCGCAGCTTGGGATGCTCCTGGCGCAACAATGCCGCCGCGCCCGCCACATGGGGAGCGGCCATCGAGGTGCCTTGCAGAGTGAGGTTGCCGGTGCCTGTACCAACGCCAGTGGACACGATGGCGACACCGGGCGCCGCCAAGTCAGGCTTGAAGCCCGAATCAGTGTCCGAGCTGGGACCGCGGGATGTGAAAGTCGCCGCCTGATCTTCACGCGTCAGGTCTGGCGCCACATCCAGGGTAACGCTCACCGGACTGGCGGCCGTCGTGTCAGCGAACACGTTGATCGCGTTACCGTCAGTGGAGCTGATCATGACGCCCGGAATGGTGACGGCGCCGGTAAGGCCACCCATTACGATCGGAGCGATACGCCCCGCATTGGCGCCGTCGTTGAATACCAGGATTGCCTTGGCGCCGGCCGCCTGGGCAAAGAGATACTTGTCGACAAATCCGCAGACTCCTCGCTGGACGAGGGCGATCTTGCCAGCCATTTCGGCTGCGTTCGTAAGAGCAGCACAGCCGTTGAGCGGCACAGCTTCCACGACTCCGGCGGACATCAGGCCCGTGTTCTTCAACAGGACGGGGCCGGCGCCCTCGAGATTGACCTTGAAGCCCGCCACGTCAGCGGGAGCCGTGACATTCACGCGCGAATAGTCGCGGCCACCCGGGGTGGTTGCGGCGACTGAAATCGCACGGGCGGCGACTGCCGGCGCTCCGGTGACGTACGGAACGTTGCCCTCATTGCCGGCCGACGCGACGACAATGATGCCGACCTTGGTCGCGTTGTTCGACGAAATCGCCGACGGATCGGCAGGCTCTCCGAATGGCGAACCGAGGCTCATGTTGATCACGTCGAGGTGATCTTTCATCGAGCCGTCACCGTTCGGATCCATCGCCCATTCGATCGCATCCGACGTGACGTCAGTCGACCCGGACGTATCGTTGAAAACCTTGAGCGCGTACAGCAGGGCATCCGGGGCCACGCCCTGGCCGATGGAGCCGGCGGCGCCGAATCCGGCGGCGCTTCCGGAAACATGTGAACCGTGGCCGTTGCCATCCAACGGATCAGGATCCGGAACTGGCAGATCATTGGCTGGATTCGCATCCGTGCGCGCGTCATAGATGGCACCGACGAAGTCCCACCCGCCGACCACCTTGGCGGTCGGGAAAGTGCCAGGCTCAATGACGTTCTTGTCATTGCCGGCATAATCGCCGGGAACGCCATCGGCGCGGAAATTTGCATGCAGGTAATCGATGCCCGTATCGATGATGCCGATCTTCACGCCCTTGCCGGTCAACCCAAAATTCTGAGCGGCGCGCAGGGCACCAATCCAGGGCACGCTTTCGGCATTGTCAATGGTGTGGATCTCGACGCGACCGACGGACAGCACGCCCGGCAAGGACCTCAGATTTTCGATCTGGCTTGACGGAACGCGCAAACGGAGGCCGTTCGCACCGACACGCAGGGATGACAGTTCCTGGACCCCCAGGCCGGCCATCTGGCTGCGAAACGCGGCTTGCTCCGCCGTGACGCGCGCCGCCTGTGCCACCTGCGCTGCGTCGCTGGCCATCGCGCCAGTCGCCTCGATGGCTGCGGCATTCAGTTCCGATACCGCCGGCGTTGACAGGCGAACGAACACTTCGACCTGGCTGGAGTGCGCATTAAGCCGTTCCCGATGCAGCCTCTCGGCAGCCATGGAACCCATTGACGCTACGCCAAGACAGAGTCCAGCGGCCAATGCGGCGGTCCGACGGCTGAACAGGCGGTGAGTGAAATTCATGAACGCATCCCCCGGTTTTCGATTATCAAAACGCACGGCAACGCCGACGATCGGCCTCGTGCACGCTTCCGTTAGCTGGCGATAAATTCGCACCGCGCCGGGGTTCTGGATCCCCACCCCGCGCTTGGTCCATCCATGGTTGTTCGTATCGGGCAACGCTACTCTGCATTCCCGTGGAACTCAATCTGCCGAACTGGCCTTACACGGCGTCGGCTTTACATAAGTACTTCGCGCGTCCGACGCCATATAAGGATGCTCAACGCCTGCGGGGGCAGTAACCGCCGCCGATCACCGGCGCGAACTAATCGCAATCCCCGGTCGGGCCCGCGGCCAGGGTGCCAGTGAGATCAGCGATCGACGCGATATTGCACTCGCGCAGATAAGAGGCAATACCCGCGTTGATCTTCGTGCACAGCAGCGGATCGTAGAATAGGACGGTGCCGACGCCGACCGCTGTCGCACCGGCGATCAGGAATTCGAGCGCGTCATTGGCGCTCGCGATGCCGCCCTGGCCGATGATCGGCACGCGATGCGGCCCCGCGACTTCGTAGACCTCGCGGACCTTTAGTAACGCAATCGGCTTGATCGCCGGCCCCGACACGCCGCCCTGGACATTCCCGATGACGGCCCGGCGTGTCTTCAGATCCACCGCCATGCCCGAGATCGTATTGATGACCGCGAGGCCATCGCTGCCTGCTTCGATGCACAGGCGTGCGTTCTCGCGGATGTCAGTCTGGTTGGGCGAGAGCTTGGTGATCAGCGGCTTCTTCGTGACCTTGCGGCAGGCCGCCACGACGCGTGCGCTCATGTCCGGATAATTGCCGAACTGCACGCCGCCTTCCTTGACGTTCGGGCAGGAGATGTTGATCTCCATCGCATCGATCGGCGAATCGTCGAAGCGCCGCGTGACCTCGGCGTACTCGTCGATCGTCGAGCCGCAGACATTGGCGAAAAAGCGCGTCTCGCTGAAGTCAAGCGTCGGCAGGATATTGCGCACGACATGCTCAACGCCGGGGTTCTGCAGGCCTATCGCATTGATCATGCCCATCGGGGTCTCGGTCACGCGATGTGGCGGATTGCCTAGCCGTGGCTTGAACGTCGTGCCTTTCAGGACGATTGCGCCGGCGTCGCGGTTCGAAAATCCCTCGACGCGCGTGTATTCCTCGCCGAATCCGACGCAACCGGAAAGCAATACGATTGGTGAGGCGAGCCGGAGTCCGCAGAACTCGAGCGCGAGCGACGGGTCCGGGCGGGGGGCGATATGGGCCACGGCGCGATTATAGTGGAGGGGTTCCAGGAACCCCGCATCAGCGGCCGGGCCCGATGTTCCACCTGATCCTGTTCGAGCCGGAAATCCCGCCCAATACCGGCAATATCATCCGGCTGTGCGCAAATACCGGCGCTGTACTACATCTGGTGCAGCCGCTCGGGTTTTCGCTGGACGATGCACAACTGCGGCGCGCGGGACTCGACTATCGCGACCTCGCGCAGCTGCGCGTACACGCGAATCTCGCTGTCTGCCTCGCGCAATTGAGCGGGGCTCGCGTCTTCGCGGTCGAGACAGGGAGTGGTGCGCGCCACACCGACCGGCAATACCAGCCAGGCGACGCCTTCCTGTTCGGGCGCGAGACCAGCGGCCTGCCGGGGCCGGTGCTGGCGCAATTCCCGGCTGAAAATGTCATTCGGCTGCCGATGATTCCGGGCAATCGCAGCATCAACCTGTCAAACGCCGCGGCTATCGTTCTGTTCGAAGCCTGGCGTCAGCTGGGTTTTACCGGCGGGTCGTAAGGCGCGGCGAACGGCGATCAGGCCGCGTTCGAGGAACTGGTGGCGGTGATTGCCACGGATTCCGTCAGCAGCTCTTCGAGCGCTCCGGTGGTGAGCGGTCTCGCGAGCAGGAACCCTTGTCCCTCTAGACAACCATGCCTGCGAAGGAACTCGAGCTGTGCCGGAGTCTCGATGCCCTCCGCGACCGTGCGCAGTTCCAGGGCGCTTGCGATGCCGAGGATCGCCTGCAGCACGCGCTCGGCGCCCTCATCGGCGGACAGGTCCGATACGAAGGACCGGTCGATCTTCAGGCAATCCACCGGCAACCGGCGCAGATAGCCGAGCGATGAATATCCGGTGCCGAAGTCATCCAGGGCTATCGATATTCCGAGGCTCCTGAGTTCGTGCAGCGCCGCAAGCGTCTCGCCGGCGGCGTTGATCATCATGGACTCCGTCAGTTCCAGCTCAAGGGCGCTGGCCGGCAGGCCGGAGCAGCGCAGCGCCGCGAGCACGTCCTCAACCAGCGTCCGCGGCACCCGCAGCTGATAGGCGGACACGTTGACGGAGATGGTGAGCCGCAGCCCGTGCTTGCTACGCCAGATTGCCGCCTGCCTGCAAGCCTCATGCAGCACCCAGGATCCGATCGCCATGATGAGCCCGGATTCCTCCGCAATGGGGATGAATTCCGAAGGCGAGACGGATCCCAGTTCAGGATGATTCCAGCGCAGCAGGGCTTCGACGCCGCGTACGGCGCGATCGGCCAGCCCGAACCGTGGTTGGTAGGCGAGACTTACTTCGCCACGCGCCATGGCACCGTGCATCGCCGATTCGAGGTCGATCAGCCGTAGTGCACGCTGCTGGACCTCGGAAGCAAAGAATTCGTGGCGGGATTCCGCAGCCGACATACCGCGCGCTGCGGTCGTCCGGGCGTTTTCGAACAGTGTGTGCGCGTCCTGGCCATCGGATGGCCACATGACTATTCCGGTGCTGACTAGGAAGTTCGCCGTCCAGCCCTGGCCCGTGACCGGGACCGCCAGCACACGCGCAACATTTCTCGCGGCGCTGGCGGCCAGGGCCGGTGAGTTGCATCCGACGCGATAAAATGCGAACTCGCCCCCACCAAGGTGCGCGAAAGTGGCTCCAACCTCGTGGGCTATGGCGTCGAGGATCAGCCTCGAGGTGCTGACGAGCGCCGCATCGCAGGCGGCCTGGCCCAGGGACTGCTGCAGGCGCTCGAGACCGCGCAGCCGGAAAACGAGGACGCCGAGTGATTCGCTGGGTTTGCGAATCCGAAGTTCGCTGGTCAGTGCATCGAGGAACTGCGCCTGGTTCGGCAGGCCGGTCAACGAGTCGAAATTTGCCAGCCGGTATGCCCGTTGCTGCGCGCGCCGCAATGTCGAAATGTCCTGCACAGCCAGGGTCAGTGTCGCATTTCCCGCCGTATCGGTGCCGGGCGTTACGGTCCCATGAATGTGCAGGCTGGTTCCCGTCCGCATCTCGGCTTCGAGCTGGAACGGTGCGCGCGACGCCTGCCAGCCGCGGAATGCTTCGAGCAATTTGCGGCCGTCCCTGGAGCGCAGCGCGGACGCGAGCTGCGCGAGGTGACTGCTGGCGCCGGTCAGCTCAGGTAGCAGTGAGCGGACCATGCTGGAAACGTGCAGCGTGTGCCCGGCACTGTCCACCTCCCAGTGTCCGACCAGGGCCATTTGCTGCACCATGCGCAGCCGGCCCCTGCTGACGACCAACGCCTGCCTCGACTCGTACTCGCGCAGGAGGAATCGGACACGCTCGATCAGCAGCCGGCTGCTGATGCCCTTGCTGGTGAAATCAGTGGCGCCGGAATCATAGGCACGCGCGACCGCCTCGACATCGTCGCGGCTGGTCATGATGAGGATGGGCGCATTTGCGCCGGCAGGTGTCGCGCGGATCGCGCCGCAGGCCTCGAAGCCGTCCATTTCTGGCATCATCACGTCGAGAATCACGCATTCCGGATTGTGCTCCGCGAAAAGCGTGACTGCGGCGCTGCCGTTTTCGGCGCTCAGCACCTCGAACCCGGCGCTCTCCAGCGCGGCCTGCGCCACGAGCAGCGCAACGGCATCATCATCGGCGATCAGGATGCGAGGCGCGGGCTTCGTCATGCCGCCCGCTCTCCATGGTCAGCGATCTCCCCCAGAGCCGCGCAGAGTTCGGAAAACTCGGGTCGCAATCGGACCGCCAGGTCGGCCGCAATCTTGAATTCACCACTGCGGGCCGCTTGCTCACAATCGCTGGCTGCCTCGGCAAAGCGCCGTCCGCCGATGCTGAGCGCGGCGGACTTCAACGAATGGGCGGCGCGCTCCACGTCGGCAATACTGAAGGCATTCAACGCGGCGTCCACTTCGTCCAGGTTCTTGTCCGCCTGGGTCTTGAAGAGTGCAATGGCCCGCGGAACGATTTGCGGACGGTTCAGCGATAGCAATTCTTCGATGTGAGCCAGGTCGACAATCGGCAGGGCGCTTCCGGTCCCGCGCTGGCTGTCTTCATCACGCGCTGCGTCACCGCGGACGTTCCCAGGCGCGGCACCGGCTAGGGGCGCAGCCGCAGGAGCCGTGTTCGTGGTAATTGAGCCCGTCGCGGCCCGCAGCACCTCACGAAGCTTCTTCATCGTGAACGGCTTGCTGATGAAGTCGTTCATTCCCGCCTCCAGACAGCGCTCACGGTCGCCCTGCAGCGCGTTCGCCGTCAGAGCGATGATCGGCATGGGTTGGCGACCGATCGAGGCTTCTTTCGAGCGGATGCGGCGGGTAGCTTCGAAACCGTCCATCAACGGCATCTGGCAGTCCATGAGCACCAGGTCGAAGCCCCACGAGAGGGCCTGCTCGACGCCGACACTACCGTCGTGCGCACAATCCACTTTGCATCCGAGCGACTCAAGCATGCCGACGGCCACTTCGCGATTGACCTGGCTGTCCTCGACCAGGAGCACGCGGAGATTGAGCTGCGCGGGTTTGGCGGCCTCACGCGATCGTTCTTCGGCCGGGCCGCCACGCCCGAGGGCGTGATCGATCGCGGCGTGCAGCCGGGCCCGGCGCACGGGTTTGCTCATTCGCGCGTCAGGAACACTGGACGGCTTGATCAACAGTGTGGCCGCGGCCGCGGCCGGCATGCTGCTGGTCATCAACACGAGCGGAACCGCCGTGGATGCGGGCGTAGAACGTATCCGGTCGATCAGCTCCACGCCGGTCATGTCGGGCAACAGCTCGTCGATCAGGACCAGGCCGAACTGATCAAGTGCCATGCGCTCGATGGCGTGATGTCCCGTTCGTGTTATCCATGCGGTAGCCCCAATAGCCTCTATCAACGCCGCGAGGGCCTTGGCGGCGGACTCATTGTCCTGCACGATCAGGACGCTTTTTACTCCCACGCTGAAGGAATTGACCGGCTGCTGCGTCCCTGCGGGGATCGCAAGCGGCAGCGTGACCCAGAATGTCGAGCCCGCGCCCAACCTGCTGGTGGCCTTGACCTCCCCGCCAAGCAGCGTGACCAGCTCCCGGGTGATCGCCAATCCCAGGCCCGTACCGCCATGCTTGCGCGTCTCGAAGGAGTCGCCCTGGGTGAAGGCCTCGAAAATGGTGTCGAGCTGCTCCTCGGGAACCCCGAAGCCCGTGTCTTCGACCTCAATGCGCAGCTGAACTTTTTCATCGGCCAGTTCGGTTGCGGTGGCCCGCACGATGACATGCCCCTTCTCGGTGTACTTGATGGCGTTGCCGAGCAGGTTGACGATAACCTGGCGCAGGCGGATGGGGTCGCCGCTGCATTTCTGAGGCACGGCCGCGGTGATGTCACAAACCAGCTCCAGGTTGCGCTCGTGCGCTTGCGGAGCCAGAAATTCGCAGACCTCCTCCAGTAATTCGACGGGCGAGAACGCGGTTTCCAGCACCTGCAGCTGGCCGGCCTCGATCTTCGAGAAATCAAGGATGTCGTTGATGATTTCAAGCAGCGCATCGGCGGAAGAACGCATCGTCTGCACCATGTGCTGCTGCTGGTCGGCGAGGCCGGTGTTCTCCAGAAGTTCGGCCATGCCCACGACGCCGTTCATCGGCGTTCGGATTTCGTGGCTCATGCGCGCCAGGAAGTCTCCTTTGGCCTGGCTGGCCTTCTCCGCCTGACGCGCAGCCTGTTCGAAGTTCTTCGTACGTTCTATGACAAGCTCCTGCAGCTTGCGGCGGTGCTCAGCCAGCCGCAGGTTCCGGGAATGGATCTGCTGGATCATCTCGTTGAAGCTGATGATCAGGCTGCCGATCTCATTGGGCCCGCCGGGCTCGGCACGAATCGAGTAGTCCTGGGTGTGCGCGACCTGATCCATGGTCTCCAGCAGATGGCCGATGGGGGCCGCGATCTGCCTGCGCATCCGGGCCGCGAGGAAGAAGACAAAGATCGCGACCGGAAGCATGAAGAGCAGTGTTCGTAGCATCGGCGATAGCGCAGAACTAAGGACCGGCGGAGGTGACACCACGACCTCGACCGAACCGACGGGGTCACCGTTGATTGCCAGAACACGAGAAATCCGCAGGTCGGGTGAAGAAATCTCCGGCAGGTAGTCGAGCACTACCCTCTGCCAGCCCGGGATACCGGGGTCTGACCGGCGTGACGCATCGGCGGAGCGGACGACACTGGCGAGCACCGTGCCGTCGTTGTCCGTCAATTGGACCGATGTCGCGTCGGCGATTCTCGCGATCTTTGTCGCCGCCACTTTCGCTTCGTAGCTGAACGTGCCATCGAGCGCCGAGACTGCCGCGCTCCGGCCCTCCTCGATTGCGGCGTTCACGCGCCCAGCAAGCGCTGCGCGGTCGTCGACGACTACGTGCCACAGGAGCGGCACGATGGCGACGAGGAGCGCTGGCGCGGCGGCGAGCGCGATCAGCCGCGTCAATCGCCGCGACAGGCTCCCGGTGGGGCGCCAAACGGTCTGCGGATTGGCCGTCGAAGCAATCCTGGATCGGTCTTTCTCTGGCACAAAAAGGACCCCGGCCGCCGATGTGGCTGATAACTCATGGATTGTCGGCCACCAGTAATGGCTGTCGGCGACGGATCACGCATTTCGCGAAACGGCTCTTTACAAAATACGGACATGTGATGCCCGTCGCACTTCCGGGCATGGCCGCAAGTGCCGGCTGCCGCAGGGCGTCGGGAGCGAAGGCTAGTTTTCTGGCGTGACTTCGCGCTTGAGCATCGACTCGACGACGGACGGTATGGACATGCCCTCGTACAACACGCGATAGACGTGTTCGCAGATGGGCATTTCGACGCCGAGTTTCTTCGCGACCACGCGCACGGCCTTGGCCGCGTGATAACCCTCGACCACCTGGCCGATCTCGGTGATCGCCTGGTCGATTGGTTTACCCGAGGCGAGTGCGCGACCGAAGCGGCGGTTGCGCGACTGGTCATCGGTGCAGGTCAGGACCAGGTCGCCGAGCCCCGCGAGGCCCATCAGCGTCTCCTGCTTCGCACCCAGCGCGACGCCAAGGCGCATCATCTCGGCAAGGCCGCGCGTGATCAGGAATACGCGGCTGTTGGAGCCATAACCGATGCCATCGGATGCGCCGGTCGCAATCGCAATAACATTCTTGACCGCGCCTCCGATCTCGACGCCGACGATGTCAGACTGCGTATAGGCGCGAAAATTGCCGGTGGAAAGGCGCTTCGCGAGCTCGAGTGCGAAATCAGCGTCTGGCGACGCGACGGCCAGGGCGGTCGGGAGCCCCTCTCCCACTTCACGGGCAAAGGTCGGGCCGGACAGTACTGCGATCGGTATCTTGGATCCCAGCACTTCGCGCGCGACCTGGTGAGGCAGCTTGCCGGTCGAGAGCTCAAAACCCTTGCTCGCCCAGGCGACGCGGCATCGCGGGCCGAGCAGGGGCTTGAGCTGCTGCAGCACGGCGCGCAATGCACTCGATGGCACGACGAGCACGAGGTCTTCGCCGCTGGCTACGGCGCGAGCAAGGTCTGGCTCGATGACGAGCGCAGACGGGAACTCGATGCCGGGAAGATACTGCTCGTTGCGGCGCGCTCGCGCGAGTTCAGCCGGATTGTCCTCTGCGCGGCCCCACAACACGGTCCTGCTGCCACTGCGTGCGAACTGGATCGCGAGTGCCGTGCCCCAGGAGCCGGCGCCAAGGACGACGATCGGCCGCATTGCGCCGCTCAGTTCGCCTGTTCCGGCGCCGGTCCCGGCTGCGCCTGGCGCGCGGCGCGTTCCTGCAGCGAGCGCTCGAACAACGCATCGAAATTGACGTGCGGCAACAGGAACGGCGGAAATCCGCCCTTGGTCACGATATCCGACACGGTTTGACGGATGTACGGGAACAGGATGTTGGGCGCGAATGAGCCCAGGATTCTCCGGGTCTCGTCGGCGCCGAATCCACGCACGACAAATACGCCGGCCTGCTTGACCTCGGCGAGGTAAACCGCGACTTCACCATTCTTTGCCTCGAGCGTTACCGTCAGCACGACCTCATGGGCATCCTGGCCGACCGGATTCGACGCCGTGTTGAGATTCAGCGACATTTTCGGATCCTGTGCCTGCGCCGGCAGAAACGGTCCTTTGGGGGACTCGAACGACAGGTCCTTGATGTAGACCGTCTGCAGCGCAACCGCCGGACCCTGGCCATTGGCGGAAGGATCGCCCGCGGCGCCTGTCAGGGGGATATTTTCGTCAGCCATCTTCTTTCCTCACATTGAATTAAGTGTTGTGGCGCTTCATGCGCCTTTCGCCTGCAGTCGGTCAAGTCTGCCGTGCCACCGGCACGGCTCAGCCCTTCACGATCGGAAGATTGTCGTTGCGCCAGGCCGTGAGGCCGCCGCGCAGGCTGAAGACATTCTTGAAACCGGCGCGTGCCAGCGTTCGCAGCGCGGCACCCGCCGTCGAGCCGTTGTCGCAGCACATGATCAGCGTCTTTCCGCCCAGTTTCTCCAGCGCCTTGGCGCCATCAGCGATCTGATCGCCGGGAATATTGCGTGCACCTGCGATATGGCCATCCTTGAACTGGTTGGGCGGACGCAGGTCCACGAGCACGGCGCCTTCATTCATCATGCGAATCGCGTCGTTTGGCGCGACTGTGCTTGCGCCCAGGCCGTGCCGACGCATTTCATAGGCGATGACAACAAGCACCATCAGCCCCAGGCCGCCGGCCAGGAACGGATGATTGGTGAAATAATCGAGCAGTCGGTCCATGGGGCGGGTCACGGGTCGGCCGCGTGACCCGGGGCATAAAAACGGCCGCGTATTATATCAGCGCAGGAAGGGGCGGCCGGGAGCCGCCATGGACGAGGGTTTAGCCCTGAGAAATCAAGGACTTGCCAGCATCGGTTGCCTGTTGCTGCTCTTCGCGGTGGTAGCGACGCCTGCTGCGCGCGACCCGGAAAAGCAGCTGCAGGAGGTGCGCGGGCGCATCGAGGAGTTGCAGCGCTCGATCCGCCGCGACACGGATCGCCGCGACACTCTCTCTGCGCAGCTAC
>JAQBHG010000128.1:0-16696 GCA_032127975.1 Steroidobacteraceae bacterium | reverse complement strand
CCGGGTCGTGATCGCCGAGCCCCTCGGTTGCTGCAGAGGGTTCGCCGAGGATCGCCCAGCGACCTCCACCCGCAGTGAATTGCCGCAATTCAGCTGGAGAACGGACTACCTTGAGGTCGAAAGAAGGCACCCAAAAACCGCTAGGCAGGGCCGGCGGCAGGTACCAATAATCGTCCGGCTGGTGGAATACGAGGCTCGGTCGGCCGCCGGGGCGGTAGACCACGAAACAGTCGGGGCTGCTATCCGGCACCCAGGAGCGGTATCGGGGGTTTGGCTTGAAGGGATAGCTGTTGTCGTCCAGATACAGGTACTTGGGACTGCCGGAGGCGACAATCAGGCCGTCGTAATCTTGCGTTGCCAGCGCCAGGTTGGTCCTGGCCATGAGCTCCCGCAGGTGGTCGACGTACAGCGCTGAAATTGCAGGTTGCAGCATCCCTTGTCCCTCGCACGCAAGCACATTGAAGCGTAGCCGCTGGCGGCGCCAATCGCCACGCCAAGGCCACTTTACGCGGCAACTGTCGCCAATTGGCGACCTTTCAAGTCCGCTGGAATACCGCTAAAATCCGCCGACGCGACGAATCACCGAATCTTAAAAACGCGATGTTTTCGCCGCGGACCTGACCTTCCCTTTCTCACTGAACGAATCTGGGGTAACTGACGATGAATGCAAAGATCTGGGGCGCCATTGCGGTTGCCCTCGTGTTGGGCGCCTGTGGTGGCAAGCAGGAAGAAGCTGCTCCGGCCGTTGAAGAAGCCGCTCCGGCTGCGACCGAAGTCGCGCCAGCCGCCATGGATGATGCCGCTGCGACGACCGAGGCCCCTGCTGAAGACACCGCTGCTCCGCAGCAGTAAGTCCTGACTGCAAAAGGCCAATCGGCCGGGCGGATGGCGCGGTAAGCCCGCGACCTTCCCCCCGGCCGCTCTTTTTCGGGGTACGCGATGCCAATCAGCATTCGAGAAGCGAAGGCCTCGCAACAGGATCGCGAGTGGATCGAGCAGGCCTATGGCGATTATCTCGCCGACCTGGCCGCCGACCAGACCGGTGTGTTCCCGTCGCTGACAGTTACCGGCCAGAGCATCGCCGAGCTGGTGCAGGGTTGGTTCCGCGATGAGCGTTCCGTGCCATTCGTCATCCTGCGTGAAAATCAGCTCGCGGGTTTCGCGCTGGTCCAGCGCGAAGCCACCGCCGACGATCGCAAGCGCCATTATCGGCTGAGCGAGTTTTTCGTCGGCCCGCAGTTTCGCCGCCGCGGTGTCGGGCGCGGTGCGGCCATGCTGCTGTTCTCGCGTTTCGCCGGCGAGTGGACCATCGCCGAGCAGGCCAGGAATCCGGGCGCAATCCGCTTCTGGCGGCGCGTCGTTGCCGAGTACACGAATGGGGATTTTCGCGAGCGCCGCGCCCATGGCGAAGTGGCGCACCAGTTCTCGACCCACCGTGGCGCAACGGCGCCGGCGCGCTGATTTCAGTCCCGGACCAGGACCTCGACTCGGCGCCGCCCGGCGACCTCGAATACCAGCTCCAGCTCGAATTTCTGACCGGCGACCAGCGGTTTACTGAGTCCCATCAGCATCACGTGCAGGCCACCGGGCGCAAACTTCACTTTTTCGCCAGGCGCCACGTGCAGCACCGCGACCTCGCGCATGCGCGCGATGTCGTCCACGATTTCAGTTCGGTGAACGCCCGCGCTCGCGGCGACGGTTGTCTTCAGCTTGAGCAGGCGGTCCGACTCGGTGCTGCCATTCTCAATGCGGAAATAGACGACGCCCATGCTGACCCCGGGCGGTGTCGCGCGCGCCCAGGCGGAGCTGACCGTGAGCTGGCCCGCCAACGCGCTGCCGGCGGCGAGCAGCAGCAGTGGCAGCACCAGCCAGCGCGATTTCCGGGTCGTCATGCCGCGCTCTTTGCGCGCGTCAGCACGCGCTTCAGGTAGCGGCCGGTGAATGATGCCGCCGAGCGCGCGATCTGCTCCGGCGTGCCTTCGGCCAGGATCCGGCCACCACCGTCGCCGCCCTCGGGTCCCAGGTCGATGATCCAATCGGCGGTCTTGATGACGTCCAGGTTGTGCTCGATGACGATCACGGTGTTTCCCTCGTCGCGCAGCCGGTGCAGCACTGCGAGCAGGTGTTTGACGTCCTCGAAGTGCAGGCCGGTGGTTGGCTCGTCGAGGATATAAAGGGTACGGCCAGTCGAGCGCTTGGAAAGTTCCTTGGCGAGCTTCACGCGTTGCGCTTCACCGCCTGAAAGCGTCGTCGCATTCTGGCCGAGCCGGACATAGGAGAGTCCGACGTCCAGCAGGGTCTGCAGCTTGCCCGCGATGGTGGGCACGGCCTGGAAAAAGGGCCAGGCGTCCTCGACCGTCATCTCGAGGACCTCCCGGATGTTCTTTCCCTTGTAGCGCACGTCGAGCGTCTCGCGGTTGTAGCGGCGTCCCTTGCAGACGTCGCAGGAAACATAGATGTCCGGCAGGAAATGCATCTCGACCTTGATGACGCCGTCGCCCTGACAGGCCTCGCAGCGGCCGCCCTTCACATTGAAGCTGAAGCGGCCCGGCTTGTAGCCGCGCGAGCGGGATTCGGCCGTGCCGGCGAACAGCTCGCGGATCGGCGTGAACAGGCCGGTGTAGGTGGCCGGGTTTGAGCGCGGCGTGCGGCCGATCGGGCTCTGGTCGATGTCGATGATGCGGTCGATCTCGCCGACGCCGTCGACGCCCGCGCAGGGCGCGGGCTGCTCCGAGGAGAGATCCAGCTCGCGGGCCGTGTGGCGATACAGGGTGTCATTGACGAGCGTCGATTTGCCGGAGCCGGACACGCCGGTCACGCAGGTCATCAGCCCTACGGGGAAGGCGGCGTCGATGGACTTGAGATTGTTGCCGGTCGCCTGGCGTACGCGCAGGGCGCGCTTTGGATTGCGCTGTCTGCGTGTCGCCGGGATCTCGATGCGCTGCCGTCCGGACAGGTACTGCCCGGTCAGCGACGTCGGGCTTGCCTCGATGTCGGCGGGTGTGCCCTGTGCAATCACACGCCCGCCGTGCACGCCCGCACCCAATCCCAGGTCTACGACATGGTCGGCCTGGCGGATTGCTTCTTCATCGTGTTCGACGACGATGACGGTGTTGCCGAGATCGCGCAGCCGGTGCAAGGTGTCGAGCAGGCGCTGGTTGTCGCGCTGGTGCAGGCCGATCGACGGCTCGTCCAGGATGTACATCACGCCGACCAGACCCGAGCCGATCTGGCTTGCCAGCCGGATGCGCTGTGATTCGCCGCCCGACAGCGTCTCCGCGCTGCGATCCAGCGTCAGGTAGTCGAGCCCGACATCGACCAGGAACCCGAGGCGGTCTGCGATTTCCTTGACCACTTTCGCCGCGATGTCCGCGCGCCAGCCCTCGAGACGCAGTGTGGCGAAAAACTCGAGCGCGCGGCGCACCGGCAGGGCCGCGATCGCGGGCAGGGCGACGCCACCGACAAAAACGTGTCGCGCCGATCGCGCGAGCCGCGCGCCCTCGCAATCCGGGCATTGGCGGGTGCCGAGGTAACGCGCGAGTTCCTCGCGCACGGTCATTGACTCGGTTTCGCGATAGCGGCGCTCGAGATTCGGCAGGATGCCCTCGAATTTGTGCTTGCGCCGGGTCGTTCGCCCGCGCGAATCGAAGTAACGGAACTCGACTTCCTCGCCGCTGCTGCCCTGCATCAGCACGTCGTGCACGCGGGCCGGCAGGCCGCTATAGGGTGCCTCGGGGTCGAAGTGGTAGTGATCGGCCAGCGCCTGGATCATCTGGTAGTAATAGGCGTTGCGCCGATCCCAGCCACGCACGGCGCCGCCGGCAAGTGACAACTGCGGATGCGTCACGACCCGCTCGGGATCGAAGAATTGCTTGACACCGAGGCCGTCGCAACCGGGGCAGGCGCCGGCCGGGTTGTTGAACGAGAACAGGCGCGGTTCCAGCTCCGACAGCGAATAGCCACAGACCTTGCAGGCAAACTTGTCCGAGAATATGAGTTCCTCGCGTTTCGGTACCTCGAGGAACGCAATGCGGGCGACACCCTCGCCGAGCCTGAGCGCGGTCTCGAAGGATTCCGCCAGCCGCTGCTGCAGGTCGGCGCGCACCTTGAAGCGGTCGACCACCGCGTCTATCGAATGCTTGCGCTTGGGGTCGAGACGGATCTTCTGGTCCAGCTCGACGAGTTTGCCGTCCATCCGGGCCCGCACGAAGCCCTTGCCGCGCAGTTCATCGATCACCTGCTGGTGTTCGCCCTTGCGACCGGCGATCACGGGTGCGAGCAGGGCCAGGGGCGTGCCCTCCGCCAGTGCAAGCACCTGGTCCACCATCTCGCTGACAGTCTGCGCAGAGAGGTCGAGCCCATGGTCCGGGCAGCGCGGAATGCCGGCGCGCGCGTACAGGAGTCGCAGGTAGTCGTAGATCTCGGTGACCGTGCCGACTGTCGAGCGCGGGTTGTGCGAGGTGGATTTCTGCTCGATCGAGATCGCGGGCGACAGGCCCTCGATCGAATCGATGTCCGGCTTCTCCATCATTGACAGGAACTGGCGCGCGTAGGCCGACAGCGACTCGACGTAGCGGCGCTGGCCCTCGGCGTAGATCGTGTCGAAGGCGAGCGAGGACTTGCCTGAGCCAGAAAGCCCCGTGAACACGATCAACCGGTCGCGCGGCAGATCGAGGTCGATCCCCTGCAGGTTGTGCGTGCGCGCGCCGCGGATCTGGATGGTGGTCGTCATTGCCGCCCGTTGGCGCCGCGCGAGTGGGGCGCAGCGAGCCTGATAGAATAACCGGCCCGTTCCTTGCGCCGCAAAGGGATTTCCTGTGGTGGTTGATTCTGCCGCGGCGCTCTCGCCCGCTGAACGCCGTAGTGTCGCGACGCTTGCCGTCATCTACGCGGTCAGGATGCTCGGGCTGTTCCTGCTGCTGCCGGTTCTGTTCCTGCACGCGGGCTCACTGCCCGGAGGAACGCCCCTGCTCGCCGGGCTCGCGGTCGGCGCCTACGGCCTGACACAGGCCCTGCTGCAGATCCCGTTCGGGGTCTGGTCCGACCGCCTCGGCCGGCGCCCCCTGATCGCGGCTGGCCTGCTGCTGCACATCGGAGGCTCGGCGCTCGGATACTTCGCCACGACCGCCTGGGCATTGGTGATTGCGCGCACCGTGCAGGGAATGGGCGCCGTATCGGGGCCGGTGATGGCGCTGCTCGCCGACGGTACGCGCGCGGCCTCACGCACCCGGGCGATGGCCTTCATCGGCATCAGCATCGGGATTTCCTTTGTCGCATCGCTGGTTGCAGGGCCGTTGCTGGTGGGAGTCATCGGCGTTGCAGGCATATTTGCGTTGGTCGGGGGCCTCGGAATCGTCGCGCTCGCGCTCATCCTGTTCGCGGTACCGCGGGAAACGGCGCGCGCAAGCGGCCAGGTCCGCAAGTCCTGGCGGGCGGTGCTGACCCGCCGCCTGCTGCCGCATTACGCCGGCATTTTCGTGCTGCACCTGACGCTCACCGCAACTTTCGTGGCGATTCCCCAGGCGCTGCACGACGTGCATGAAATCACCACGCCGCAGCACTGGGAATTCTACCTGGCCGTATTCGCCTCTTCGCTGTCCCTGACCGTGCCGTTGCTGCTCTGGTCGGAACGCAGCGCACGGCCTGCACGGACGGTTGTTGCCGGCGTCCTGCTGCTCGCGGGCGCACAGGTCGCGCTTGCCCTGTGCTACCTGAATTTCATCGCCCTGGCGGTGACACTCGTGATCTTTTTCGGCGCCTTCAATTTTCTCGAGGCGCGCCTGCCCGCCAGTCTTTCACAGGCGGCGGGCGAAGAGGCGCGCGGCGCAGCCCTGGGAGTGTTTTCGACCTGCCAGTTTGCCGGCGCCTTCGCCGGCGGGATCCTGGGTGGCGGGCTGCTGGGCAGCGCGGCGGGGATGCCAGGCGTGTTCCTGCTGGCCGGACTTGCCGCCGCAGGCTGGCTGACCGTGGCGGGCCGGTCCGAATCCCGCTGAATTCACCCTTTTGAAGGTGTGCCGCGGGCAGGCTGGCGACTACAATGAGCGATCGACAACAAGAGGCGGGGAGACGGCCATGTCACGCGGCGTCAACAAGGTGATTCTTCTGGGCAATATCGGGCAGGACCCGCAGAGCCGGGCCATGCCATCGGGCAAGGCGGTCGTGAATCTCCGCGTCGCCACCAGCAAGCAGTGGCGAGACAAGCAGACCGGCGAGAACAAGGAATCCACGGAGTGGCACACGGTGGTCATGTTCGATCGCCTGGCCGAGATTGCGGCCGAGTACCTGCGCAAGGGCTCGCAGGTCTATATCGAGGGCGAGTTGCGCACACGCAAGTGGCAGGACAAGGAAGGCCAGGACCGTTATTCGACCGAAATCGTCGCCAATGAAATGCAGATGCTGGGTGGCCGGAGCGCCGGCGGCGGCCAGCGGCCGGCGGCGGCTGAACGCAGCGAGGAACGCGCTCCGCGCGCGGAACCTGCCGGCGTCGCCGAGAACTTCGACGACGACATCCCGTTCTAGTGCTGCCTAGCGCGGCGCGACGTATCCGCCGCGCAATCCGTGCGGCGACAGCACGATCTGCCAGAGCTGCGAGCGCCGCGCGCGGAAGCTGGCCATCGAGGTCGACAGGTAATAGTGCCACATGCGGTGAAAGCGCTCGTCGTAGCGCTCGCCGAGCGTCTGCCAGCCGCGATTCACGTTGTCCCGCCACGCGATGAGCGTCCGGTCATAGTCGGCACCGAAATTGTGCCAGTCCTCGATGATGAACCGGCCTTCTACCGCGTCCGTGATCTGGGCAGCGGACGGCAGCATCGAGTTCGGGAAGATGTACTTGCCTATCCATGGGTCGTTGGCGTGGACCGACTCATCGCTGCCGATGGTGTGCAACAGGAACAGGCCGTCATCCGCAAGCCGCGCCCGCGCGAATTCGAAGTAGCGGCGGTAATTGGCGACGCCGACATGCTCGAACATGCCGATCGAAAACAACCGGTCGAAGCGGCCGGTGATTTCGCGATAATCCTGCAGGCGGATGTCGATCGGCAATTCGCGGCACAGGCCGCGCCCGAATTCTGCCTGCTGTTCCGACACCGTTACGCCGACGCCGCTGATGCCGTATGCCGTGGCGGCGAACTGCAGCGCTTCGCCCCAGCCACAGCCGATATCGAGCACCCGCATGCCGGATGAGAACCCGAGCTTGCGGCAGATGAGGTCGAGTTTGTTTTGCTGGGCTTCGTCGAGATCGCGTGCATGCCGCCAGTAGGCGCAGCTGTACACCAGCCGCTTGCCGAGCATCGCGCGATAAAGATCGTTGCCGAGGTCGTAATGGCGCCTGCCGATCTCGAACGGCCGGCGCCTTGAGAGATTGAGGAGCCGCGCCCGGGCCGCATACCAGTAGTCGTCCAGCGTTCGTACCCGGCGGTCCAGATGCGCGTCGAGCAGCCGGCACAGCATCGAGTCGAGTTCGGCGCAATCCCAGCTGCCGTCCATATAGCTCTCGCCCAGCGCGAGCGAGCCGTGGGCCAGCACACGGTCGAGGAACGACTCGTCATGAACGCGAATGTCCCAGCCACGGTCGCCGTCGAGCCGGACGTCGGCCGCGTCCAGTAGCTGCTGAATCCGGTTCCTTGGCGTCATCCCGTTCCTGCCAAATCGTGCACTGCGGCAAGCGCCGGCCGGGGGCGGGGCCAGATCTGTGACCGGATTGGCGTACCGCCCGCCCATATTAAGTCACCATCAGGCCGGTTCGCCCGAGTTCGGGAGCGGTATCAATGGAGCTGGAAACAGACCGGCAGCCAAGCAGTGGCCTGCGCGGGGCCCTGACGACATGGATTGCCCGCCCGCCGTCCTGGTTCCTGCTGCTTTGCGCGGGATTCGCCGGCCTCATCCTGCTGGCCCCGTATTTTGGCAGTCTTGCCGTGGTTGCGCGCCTTCTTGCCTGGATCGTCGGCGTCCTGGCCGTCCTGCAGATTGCGCGCCGCGCATTCGGAGCGGGCCCGGGCGCGACGGTGGATGCCGGCCGTGACACGCCTGCAAGTGAAACTCTCGGCGGGCGGCTGCTGGCTTCCGGCACGGCGATCAACCGCAAGGACATGGAAGAGCAGCTGCGACGCCTCGCGTTCCATGACCCCCTGACCCTTCTTGCCAATCGCGCACTTTTTCGTGATCGCGTCGAGCACGCCCTGGCCGTCAGCAAACGCAGCGAACGCGGCGTCGCGATGCTGTTCATCGACCTAGACAATTTCAAGACGATCAACGACAGTTTTGGCCACAGCGAGGGCGATCGTGTGCTCAGTGCGACCGCCCAGCGCCTGAGCAAGTGCACGCGCAGCGGCGACACGGTCGCGCGACTCGGTGGCGACGAATTCGCCGTGCTGCTGGAGAACCTGGCGAGCCAGGAACCGGCGATCGAGGTCGCGAGGCGCATCGTCGCTGCGCTGCGGGAACCATTCCCGTTCCTCGGCAGCGACTTGTGTGTTTCCGCAAGTGTCGGCGTCGCGTTCGCGACGCGCGATGACGGCGTGGAGGATTTGCTGCGCAATGCCGATACCGCGATGTACTCGGCCAAGGCCCAGGGCAAGGGCCGCCATGTGGTCTTCGTCGCTGAAATGCCGGATGTCGCGAATCAGCGCCTGCAGGTCGAGACGGAACTCGCGCAGGCCCTGACCGAAAACCAGTTCCAGCTCGACTACCAGGCCATCGTCGAATTGCGCTCCGGTTACCTGCTCGGCGTCGAGGCCCTGGTTCGTTGGCGGCACCCGAAGCGCGGCCTGGTGGCGCCGGGAGAGTTCCTGGGCATTGCGGAGGGCTCGGGGCAGATGATCGAACTGGGCCGGTGGGTGCTGCGGCAATCCTGTGTGGAAATGAAGGCCTGGCAGGCGCGATTACCAGAAGGCCGGCAAGTTCGCCTTGCGGTCAATGTATCCGTGGGCCAGTTGCGGGACTCTGATGTCGTCGCCGATGTAACCCGGGCACTGGAAGAGTCACAACTGGATCCGGGCTGCCTGGTCATCGAAGTGACTGAGGGCGTCCTGTTGCGCAACACCGAGAGCATGCTGGTCAAGCTGAATCAGCTGAAAAAGATCGGCGTGCGAATCGCAATCGACGACTTCGGCACCGGTTATTCGTCGCTCGCCTACCTGCACCGCTTCCCGATCGACATCGTAAAGATCGACCGTTCATTCATCGAGCGGCTGGGCAGCGTTGATGACGGCGCGGAACTTACGCGCGCGATCATCACGCTGGGCGATACGCTGGGTCTCGAGGTCATCGCCGAGGGCATCGAACACGAGGACCAGCAGCGCGAACTGGTCGAACTGGGTTGTGTCGCGGGCCAGGGTTTTTTCTATGCGAAGCCGGGACCGCTGCAGGATCTCGAGCAATCCGTGCACATGAAGCTTCGCCGCACGATGGCGGATACCCTGCCAGAGGGCGCCCGCTTCACGGCCACCGGGCGATTCCTGGTCGGCAGCCTCAAGCGATCCGAACCCGAGCCGATGGCGACCGGGACTTTCGGCCCCGCCAGTCACAAGTAAACTAATAAGAAACAAAGGCTTGTGCAAATACCGGGACGCCGGCGGGTAGCCAGCCGCGCTTCTTTGGCGGCCCCAAAACCGTTACCCTAGGCGCCCTTTTTTGATGCGGGGTTCCAGCGGTACATGAGCGGCCGGCTATACATTTCCACCTTCGGCTGCCAGATGAATGAATACGATTCGGCGCGCATGGCCGACGTGCTGCGAGAGTCATCCGGTCTGGAACTCACCGACCAGCCCGAGCAGGCCGATGTCATCCTGTTGAATACCTGCTCGGTCCGCGAAAAAGCCCAGGAAAAAGTCTTCTCCCAGCTCGGAAAGTGGCGTCTGTTGAAGCAGAGCAAGCCGGGATTGCTGATTGGCGTCGGCGGCTGCGTCGCCAGCCAGGAGGGCGAGGGCATACTGGGACGCGCGCCATTCGTCGACCTGGTATTCGGCCCGCAGACCATCCATCGCCTGCCCGGGATGATCGCGGCCTTGCGGGCAAGCGGCCGGCCCCAGGTCGATGTGTCATTCCCGGAGATCGAGAAATTCGACCGCCTGCCTGAACCGCGCGCCACAGGTGCCACGGCATTCGTGTCGATCATGGAAGGCTGCAGCAAGTACTGCAGCTTCTGCGTCGTGCCGTATACGCGCGGCGAGGAAATGAGCCGTCCGTTCGGCCAGGTCGTCCACGAAGTCGAGTCGCTGGTCGCGCAGGGCGCGCGCGAAATCACCTTGCTCGGGCAGAATGTCAACGCGTATCGCGGCCCGATGGCTGACGGCACGATCTGCGATCTCGCCACGCTGATCCGCCACATCGCGCGCATCGTGGAACTGGAGCGCATACGCTTCACGACCTCGCACCCCGTGGAATTCACCGACGCGCTTGTCGAGGCCTATGCCGAAGTGCCGAAGCTAGCGAACTACCTGCACCTGCCGGTGCAGAGCGGATCTGATCGCATACTCGCATTGATGAAACGCGGTTACACGCGGCTCGAGTACAAGCAGAAGATCCGGCGGCTGCGCGCCGTGCGGCCTGACATCAGCCTTTCGTCGGATTTCATCATCGGCTTTCCGGGCGAGACCGAAGCTGACTTCGGCCAGACGATGGATCTGATCGGGGATGTCGGCTTCGACCAGTCATTCAGCTTTATTTACAGTCGCAGGCCGGGCACGCCGGCTGCCGCGCTGCCCGACGAGGTGCCGCACGAACTGAAGCAGGAGCGGCTGGCATTGCTGCAGGCCCGCATCAATGATCAGGCGCGGCGCATCAGCGGCGGCATGATCGGCAGCGTCCAGCGCGTGCTGGTCGAGCGGCCGTCCAAGCGCGACCCGCGCCAGCTCGCGGGCCGCACCGAGAACATGCGCTGGGTGAACTTCGACGGGCCTGCGCAACTTGTCGACCGGTTTGCGCGTGTCCAGATCACCGAGGCGATGCCGAATTCGCTGCGCGGCCGGCTGGTCGCTTGAGCAGCAAGCCCGAATCGAGCGTCGACTTCGGCGCCGCGGACAACGCCAGGCTCGCCGCGCTTTGCGGCCCGTTTGACGAAAACCTGCACCAGCTCGAGAACCGGCTTGGCGTCGAGATCCGCCACCGCGGCGGGCGCTTCTCGGTGGGCGGTGCGAATGCGGCGGCGGGCGCGGCAGTGCTGAGACTGCTCTACGAACGCGCCGGCGCCAATCCCGTGACACCGGAAGACGTGCACCTGGCGATCCAGGAGACCAGCATGGGCGGCGAGTCCGCCGACGACGCGCTCTCGGTGCAGACGCTTCGCGGGCGGATCCGCGGCCGCGGCCCGAACCAGCAGGAATACCTGCGCCATATCCGCGCGCACGACCTGACATTCGGCAGTGGGCCCGCAGGCACCGGCAAGACCTACCTGGCGGTCGCTTGTGCCGTCGAGGCGCTGCAGCGTGAATCGGTGCGCCGGATCGTGCTGGTGCGGCCGGCGGTCGAGGCCGGCGAGCGACTCGGGTTCCTGCCGGGCGACATGTCGCAGAAGATCGATCCCTATTTGCGGCCGATGTACGATGCACTCTACGAGATGGTCGGATTCGATCGCGTCGCGCGACTGATCGAACGCAATATCATCGAGATCGCGCCGCTCGCCTTCATGCGTGGCCGCACGCTGAACGAAGCATTCGTCATCCTGGACGAGGCCCAGAACACCACCGTCGAGCAGATCAAGATGTTCCTGACCCGGATCGGCTTCGGGTCCCGCGCGGTCGTCACCGGTGACATTACCCAGACCGACCTGCCGGCTCACCGCCAGTCGGGCCTGCGGCATGCGCTCGAAGTGCTGGACGGTGTCGAGGGCATCGCGGTGACGCGCTTTTCGGCGCGTGACGTCGTGCGGCACCCGCTGGTGCAGCGCATCGTCGAGGCCTATGAGCGTGAACCGGGCCGCGGGAGCGGGAAATGACGCTCGAAGTGCTGCTGCGATATCGTACGCGCCGGCCGTGGGCGCCCGGACCGGCGACACTTCGTGGCTGGGCGCGGCTCGCCGCCGGTGCCCGCAGCGGCGAACTCGGGATCCGCGTGGTAGGCGTTGCCGAGAGCAGCGCGCTTAATCTTCGGTACCGGGGCAAACGGGCGCCCACCAACGTGCTTTCCTTTCCGATGCCGGTCGATGCGGGCCGGGCGCACGGCATCATCGGCGACATCGTGGTCTGCGCGCCGCTGGTCGCGCGCGAGGCGCGCGAGCAGGGCAAGGCGCTCCGCGCGCACTGGGCGCACATGGTGATTCACGGCACGCTGCACCTGCTCGGATTCGACCACCAGCGCGCGAACGACGCGCGTCGCATGGAAGGACGCGAGCGGCGGCTGCTTGGACGGCTGGGCTTCAGCGACCCCTACGGAGAATGATGCGATGACCGAGCGCAAGCCCGGCAGGAAATGGTTGCGACGCCTGATCAAGGAGGAGCCGGGAAATCGCGCCGAGCTCATCGAACTCCTGCGCGCAGTCGCGCGTCGCGGCGTGCTCGGACCCGATGCGTTGGCAATGATCGAGGGGGTGCTGGGCGTCGCCGACCTGCAGGTGCGCGACATCATGATTCCGCGCTCGCAGATGGTGGTGCTGGAGCGCGATTCGGCGCCCGGCCAGTTGCTGCCGGTGATCATCGAATCGGGCCACTCGCGCTTTCCGGTCATCGGCGACGACCGCGACCAGGTGGTCGGCATCCTGCTCGCGAAGGACCTGCTGCGATATTTCTCGGAGGGCGCGACCGGCAGTTTCGATATCCGCGAGGTGCTGCGTCCCGCGGCATTCGTGCCCGAGAGCAAGCGGCTGAACGTGCTGCTGAAGGAATTCCGGGTGAGCCGCAACCACATGGCGGTGGTCGTGGACGAATACGGTGGCGTGTCCGGTCTGGTGACCATCGAGGATGTCATCGAGGAAATCGTCGGCGAGATAGCCGACGAGTACGACATCGACGAGGACCAGACCATACGGCGCGAGGGCGACCGCCAGTTCATCGTGCTGGCGCTGACGCGAGTCCAGGAATTCAACGACTACTTCTCGACCCGCTTCAGCGAAGAGGAATACGACACGGTTGGCGGCCTCGTGATGCACCAGTTCGGCCGGCTGCCGCGGCGCGGCGAGGTAGTGACAATGGAAGGCCATGAGTTCAAGGTGCTGCGCGCCGACCGCCGCCGCATCGATCAATTACGGGTGACATCGCCCGCACCGGTACCGGCGCGCGCCGGCGATGCCCGCGGCAGTTGATGCGATTTCTGCGCTACCGGACGTTGCTGGCCGCACTTGCGGGGGCAGCGACGACGCTGGCTTTCGCGCCCTGGGGCCTATTTGTGCTCGCATTGCTCGGCCCGGCGTTCCTGTTCCTGTTGTGGGACGAGGCCACGCCGCGCCGGGCCGCAGTGCTCGGCTTCACCTGGGGTACGGGGCTCTTTCTCGCCGGCACCTGGTGGATCTACACCGCAATCCATGATTTCGGCGGCGTGCCCGCGTGGCTCGCGGCGTTGCTGCTGCTGGTGCCGGTCGCGGTCATGGGCGCGTACTACGCGGTCCTGGGCTGGCTTGCGACGCGGTTCGATCGCATGCCGCGCCTTGCGCACTGCCTGCTGCTGTTGCCGGGCGGCTGGACCCTGATGGAGTGGTTGCGCGGCTGGCTGCTGTCGGGATTTCCCTGGCTCGAGCTCGGTTATGCGCACAGTGACAGCCCGCTTGCCGCATTGGCGCCGATCGGCGGCGTGCACCTGGTCACACTCGCGACCGCGGTCACCGCGGGCGCGCTGCTCATGGCAGTGAAGGGCAGTTGGCGCGAGCGCGGCGTTGCGGTGGCCGTCATCGTCGCCATCTGGGGCGGCAGCTGGGGTCTCATCGGGCGGCAATGGACGGCGCCGACCGGGGACGCAATCACTGTCGCGCTGTTGCAGGGCGCGATTCCGCAAGACGAGAAATGGCAGGTGGAGAATCGCGCGGCCACGCTCGATCGCTTCCGGACGCTGAATCGCCAGGCACTCGGCCAGCAGCTCATCGTGTGGCCGGAGTCCGCACTGCCGATGCTCGCGCACGAGGCGGAGACTTACCTGGCGGCGATACGTGCGGAGGCCCGCGCAAGCAATTCAGACGTGCTGCTCGGGGTGCTCCGATACGACTTCGAGACCGGCGAGATCCGGAACGGCCTGCTCGCGATGAGCGCCGTGGGCGACGCGTGGTACTACAAGCGCCGGCTCGTGCCCTTCGGTGAATTCTTCCCGGTGCCCGACTTCGTGCGCAGCTGGATGCGCCTGATGAGCCTGCCGTACTACGACATGACGCCCGGCGACGACCACCAGGGGGCATTGCCGGCGGCGGGACAGAAGCTGGGTGCGACGATCTGCTACGAAGACGCCTATGGTTCCGAGCAGCTGGCCGTGCTCGATGTGGCGACGCTCCTCGTCAATGTCACCAACAACGCCTGGTTCGGCGACTCCGCGGCACCGCATCAGCAACTCCAGATGGCGCGCTTCCGGGCACTCGAGGCCGGGCGCAGCCTGTTGCGCGCGACCAGCAATGGCGTCACGGCCGTGATCGCGCCGGACGGAAAGGTCGTGGCCAAGGCGCCGCAATTCGTGCAGGCGGTGCTGAAATCCCGGGTGCAGCCGATGACCGGTCTGACGCCCTATGCGCGGACCGGCAACTGGCCCGTGCTGTCCTTCTGCCTGCTGATGGCATTGATATGTATCGGGTATCCTTTCAGGCATGAAGGATCGCTACGAGCCCGCCGAGGTCGAGACCGCCGCCCAGCGTGACTGGGAGGCCGCGGGCACGTTCGCCGCGCACGAGGACGCCGGCCGGCCGAAGTATTACTGCCTTTGCATGTTCCCGTATCCGAGCGGCCGGCTGCACATGGGCCATGTCCGGAACTACACGATCGGCGACGTGCTGGCCCGCTACATGCGCATGCGCGGCTGCAATGTCCTGCAGCCGATGGGCTGGGACGCTTTCGGGCTGCCGGCGGAAAATGCCGCGATCGAGAATGCCGTCCCGCCAGCGCGCTGGACGCGCGAGAACATCGCGCATATGAAGCAGCAGTTGAAGTCGCTCGGCCTCGGCATCGACTGGGCACGCGAGTTCGCCACCTGCGACGCGGACTATTACCGCTGGAACCAGTGGCTGTTCCTGCGCATGCTCGAGCGCGGCATCGCATACAAGACGACCGGCGTCGTCAATTGGGACCCGGTTGACCAGACGGTGCTCGCAAACGAACAAGTCATCGACGGGCGCGGCTGGCGTACCGGCGAACCGGTCGAGAAGCGCGAGATCCCGATGTACTACCTGCGCATCACGCAATACGCGGAGGAGCTCCTGGCGGCGCTCGATGGGTTGCAGGACTGGCCCGAGCGCGTGCGAGTCATGCAGGCGAACTGGATCGGGCGCAGCGAGGGCGTGAACCTTTCGTTTCCCTGGCGGATCGACGGCGAGAGCGGCGAACTGCGGGTGTTCACGACCCGCGCCGACACGATTATGGGCGTCAGCTTCGTCGCGGTTGCCGCTGAGCATCCGCTTGCGGCAATGGCGGGCGCGCGCAATCCCAGGGTCCGTGCGTTTGTCGATGAATGCCGCCGCGGCAGCAATATCGAAGCCGACATCGCGACCATGGAAAAAAAGGGCGTCGCGACGGGCCTTTTCGTGCGGCATCCGCTGAACGGGGCTGAGGTTGAGGTTTGGGTAGGCAACTACGTGCTGATGGCCTACGGCGAAGGCGCGGTCATGGGCGTGCCGGGGCACGACGAGCGTGATTTCGCGTTCGCGAAGAAATACGGGCTGGCGATTCTGCCCGTGATCGACGTCGATGGCCGCCCATATTCACTGGATGCCTGGCAGCCCTGGTACGCGGATGAGGGACGCTGCGTCAATTCCGGTTCCTATGACGGGCTCGACTACCAGGCGGCGGTGGACGCGATCGCAGGCGATCTCGAAAAACGGCAGCTCGGCCGCAAGCAAGTCGTCTGGCGCCTGCGCGACTGGGGCATTTCACGGCAGCGCTACTGGGGCTGCCCGATCCCGATCATTCACTGCCCGGCCTGCGGCGACGTGGCGGTGCCGGATGACCAGCTGCCGGTGCTGTTGCCCGAGAACCTGGTGCCGGATGGCAGCGGCAATCCGCTCGCGAAGACGCCTTCGTTCCTTGAGTGTCGCTGCCCGAAGTGCGGCGTGCCTGCACGGCGCGAGACCGACACGATGGACACCTTCGTGGACTCGTCCTGGTACTTCTTCCGCTTCGCGAGCGCCGGCAACGCGGGCGCGATGGTGGACGAGCGGGCCGCGTACTGGCTGCCGGTGGACCAGTACATCGGCGGCATCGAGCACGCGATCCTGCATCTGCTCTACGCCCGCTTCTGGACCAAGGTGATGCGCGACATGGGTCTCGTCCGCTTCGACGAGCCCTTCACGCGACTGATGACGCAGGGGATGCTGCTCAACCACATCTTCTTCCGCCGCACCGCGAAGGGCGGCATCGATTATTTCGCGCCGGAGGACGTCGATGTTCTGCAGGATGACGAAGGCCGCATCGTCGGCGCCACGGCGAAGGGTGACGGCGGGCCGGTCGAATACGGCGGCATCGGCACGATGTCGAAGAGCAAGAAGAACGGAGTGGATCCGCAGCAGCTGATCGCCAGGTACGGCGCCGACACGGCCCGGCTTTTCGTCATGTTCGCGGGCCCGCCCGAGGACACCGCG
>JAQBHG010000127.1:0-2815 GCA_032127975.1 Steroidobacteraceae bacterium | reverse complement strand
GACATCCCCCGCGAGTCTAGCAGACTGAACGACATCTGTTGCTGCGTGAGCAGAAATGGACCAGGTTGTCGGCGCGCGTTTAAATTTGACCAGCTCTGCGCGTTGAATTTTGACCAGGGACTTTTGCCCGCCCGCGATGGGCTGGCTTGTGGATAAGTGTACCGTATTCGCTGGTTTTGACGTCCTCCCGTAGTTGTCGTTTCTCTTCTCGCGCGACCATGTACGTTCTGGCGGCGCGGGGGAAGCCGCGAAGGGCGTAGCCCGAAGCGGATTTCCCCGCGCCGCGATCGATCAGAACGGCTCGTCCTTCGCGGCTGTCTTGCGCTTGCTCTGCTCCCGGGCCTTGATGCGCGATTTCGCCGTCGCGCTGCTGTGGTGGAACCGATAGGACTCGTTGCCCGTCTCCACGATATGGCAGTGATGCGTCAGGCGATCGAGCAGCGCGGTCGTCATCTTGGCATCGCCGAAGACGCTCGGCCATTCGGCGAAGGTGAGGTTGGTCGTGATCATCACGCTGGTGTGCTCGTAGAGTTTCGAGAGCAGGTGGAACAGCAACGCGCCGCCTGCCTGACTGAAAGGCAGGTAGCCCAACTCATCGAGGATGACCAGATCCAGGCGCATCAGGGCGAACGCCAACCGGCCGGCTTTGCCGGCGGCTTTCTCCTGCTCCAGCAAATTGGCCAAGTCGACAGTCGAGTAAAAGCGCACCCGTTTGCTGTGCTGGGTGATGCCCGACACCCCCAGCGCCGTCGCCAGATGCGTTTTGCCGGTGCCCGTACCGCCGATGAACACGACGTTGTGTGCTGCCTCAGTGAAGGAGAGGCCAGCCAGTTCGGTGATCAGGCTGCGATCCACCTTGGATTGATCGAAATCGAAACCGGCCAGGTCCCGATGCACCGGGAACTTGGCGGTGTGCATCTGGTAGCGGATCGAACGCATGGCGCGGTCGGTATGCTCCGATTCCAGAAGATGCTCAATCAGCCAGCGGGAGGATTCGACGGCTGCCTGCGTCCCCTGTCCAATGATCTCCTCCCAAGCGCCGACCATCCCATGCAAGCGCAATTCCTTGAGTTCCGCGGCAACGTCACGCATCGCTCACCTCCTCACGCAAACTGTCGTAGCGGTCTGTATCGGCAATGGGCGGCTCCGATACTGTCAGGTGGGTTTCTACCTGTTCCGGTGACGGCGCCGCATTGAGGCGATTGAGGACGTTCTCAATGTGCTCGACGCTTGGATTGCCTGATTCGAGCACCAATTCCACGGCAACCAAGACCGCTTCCAGCCCATATTTGGGAACGGCGGCCAGCACCTTGGCCATCACGCGATCACCTCCTTCGTGCCGGAGCAATGGCCCGCGCAGGCGCTGCAGCGGCACGGGCATGTCGGCGAATGGGGCACCGTTTCGAAGTGCACCCGGCTTTCTCTGGATCAGCGGGATGTAATGCTGCCAGTCGTAGCGGGTCTGGTTACGCTCGAAACTGCGCGGATGACCCGCCACGACGGCATCGTGGGCGGCGAAATCGATGCGCTCCGGGTAGATCCGAATGCTCACCATCTGGCCTACCAACTCGCAAGGCACCGAGTAGCGGTTACGATCTTCGATGACCAGGCAGGTGCTCGATACCTTGCCCATCGTCTCGACGTAGCCGTCAAAGGGCGTGACCATTGGCATCAGGCTGGGCTGCTCGTGTTCGAGCATCTCGGCAATGCTCAAGTCATCGTACTCGGAGTGACGCAGTTCTTGCCATAGCGCCCGACAGCGCGAAAGCAGCCAGACGTTGAGTTCAGCGTAAGAGCCGAATCGTTCCTTGCCGGCTTCCTGCCAAATGCGCCGCCGGCTGTCCTGCACGTTCTTCTCGACAACGCCTTTCTCCCAGCCGCTGGCGGCATTGCAGAAGTCGGTATCAAACAGGTAGTGCGAGGCCATGGCGGCAAAGCGCGTGTTGACGATGCGCGCCTTGCCCTTCTTGACCTTATCGACGGCGGTCTTCATGTTGTCGTAGATGCCACGCCGGGGGATGCCGCCCAGAGCGGTAAAGGCCCGCGTATGGGCCTCGAACAGCATCTCATGGCTCTGCGTCGGGTATGCCTGCAGGACGAAGGCGCGGCTGGCGCACAGCTTCAGGTGGGCAGCCATGACTTTGCGCCAGACGCCGCCGATCACAAGATGCTCTTCGCTCCAGTCGAACTGGAAGGCTTCACCCAGCTCGAATTTCAGCGGAACAAAGGCTTTGGCGAGTGCCTCCCCGTGATTCTGTCGCCAGCGCCGCACAAATTCGGTGACGCGGCTGTAGTCGCCAGGAAATCCCGCCGCTTTCAGTTCAACGTGAAGCTTCAGCGCGCTACGCCGATCTCGCTTCGGCCTGCGCGCATCCGTCTCCAGCGCCTTGGTAAGCAGCTCTGCGAACGCAGAGATCTTGGTTTGCCCCGTGCGCCGCCGGTACTTGGGCTCAACGCCTTCGGCCGACTTGAGCCACGTCTTCACGGTGTTCCGCGCAAACCCCGTCTTGCGCGCAATCTCAGACAGCGTCAAGCCGTCCCGGAAATACAACCGCCTTAATCTTCCCAATTTCTCCATGGTGATCATCCCCTTTGTTCCTGCCTATAAATTAGGCAGGATAGGCTGAACACCCTGGTCAATTTTGAACGCGCAGATCCTCGTTCAAATGGTCAATTTTGATCGCGCGCCAACACTTAGACGTTTACACGTAGCTTAGACGGTTAGTTACGTGGAATTCCTTGCGTCGTTAATTTGCCGGTGGCCGTTATTTAACATAATACACATATGCGCATTATGCCGTCCCGGCGTTCCCGG
>JAQBHG010000126.1:0-6934 GCA_032127975.1 Steroidobacteraceae bacterium | reverse complement strand
ATTCGACCACCAGCGAATGCACAGACCCGCCTATCACCGCGAACAACGCGTAGTACGATGCGACGACGATCAAGACCGTGGGATAAAAGGCCCGATCCCGGTCCAGACCAAAGAAAGTGGCCACCAGTCCGACGGAAAGCGCCAATACCGCTCCAACCAAAAGTGCCATTGCTGTGCTCCGAAGCTTCGCTACCTGCCTGGACCAGATTGAACGCCATCAATGATGCTCTGCAAATCGGGGGCAACAGTCATGCGCTTGAACATACTGACGTCGGTGCCCCCGGTATTTCCGACCGGAACAACTCCGACGGCTGAACCGATCATTCCCAGGACGATGCGTGCAGCTTGCCCGAGGACGGCGGTGGCTCGCCTCCTTCGAAATTCGACTCCCAGCATCAACCAGTGGGAAGTAACATGCGGTACAACGAAGGCCTGACCAATGATGTGGGCGCGCTCGAGGCAAGGAAAACTGGCCTCAAGCTCGCCTTTCGCGATGAGCTCCTTCGCAAGAGAGATCTCGTTGTCGAAGGCGGTACTCTGAACAGAATTCATGAACTGTTCTCCATCGCGACCTAACGCTCGCGATCAGGGGCGGCGCGCAGTCGGCGCGCCGCTTGCTGACCAAAGCCTGTGTGAGCCGCTGGCAGTCCCTGCAAGCGGTGTGACGACAAGCGCCGAACGCTGCATCGCATAGTTAGACCGCGGTTACTTTGAGCGTTTCCACGTCGCGAAGATCAACGCTGCGCTTCGCTTGCCACAAGTCATAGCTGTGCTGCATGGCAAGCCAACTCTCAGCGGACCGACCAAGGCACTTCGACAGACGCAAGGCCATCTCCGGACTAATATTGCTGACGCCCGTCAGAATGCGATTCAGAGTGGACGGCGCCACTCCAAGCTTGGCCGCGAGCTCGCGACCGCTGATGCCATTCGGCTCCAGATACACCGAGGCAATGAACTCACCCGGGTGAGGGGGGTTATACATGGCCATTAGTGATAGTCCTCGTATTCCAACAAATAGGCATGCCCGTCTCGAAACTCAAAAGTTATGCGCCAATTGCCATTGACCCAAATCGACCACCGGCCCCGTTCGGAGCCTTTCTGCGGATGCAGCTTGAATCCTGGAATATCCATGTCACCAATGACTTGGGCAGTTTCCAGGGCGATCAGCAACATCCGCAGTCGTTTCGCGTGCTTCGGCTGAATTCCGCCGAGGTCGCCGGTTTCATGGAATCGCCGCAGCCCCTTGTGGCGAAACGACTGAATCATGGACTAAGTATAGCGCGTTGCGCACCACGCAACAAGAACGGCCTAACGTCCGCGTTGAGCGGGCCGCGCGAGGCCGTAACAGCGCGCCGCAGGCGTAAAATCTCTCCGCGCGCCTGCGGCGCGCTCGCGAAAGCCTCTCACGGTCCGCTCCAATGCATAGTTAGACCGCACAAGCGGAACTGAAAATTAGCTCGCCTTGAGCTCTTCTCTCAGCACTCTACGCAAAGTCGCTTCATCGACCGGAGAAGCACCGGCGACACCGCGCAGTTTTTGATTGATGAGGGTCTGATAGCCAATGCCTTCGGCCTCCGCCTTAGCTCGGAAAGTCATCAGCAGGTCGTTGTCCAGCATGATGGTAATTCGAGTCTTGCCTTTTGCTTCGGCCTGGAGTCGGGCGAGGTGTGGGACATCCTTGGCGCGCTTGGCCTTCGAAAAATCATATTGTTTACGCATAGTGTTTGGCCTCTTTACGCGTGGCTCTACGCGCCGAAATGAGTCGAACTCGATCTTGATGCCGCAATGTGTAAACGACTGTCAGCAGTCGCAACTGAGCATTCATGCCAATCAGGACCCAGCGCGGCTCGCCTTTCGAGGCGGTATCCTCCTGAGCTAAAGCCATCGGATCGAGTAGGGCAGTCGCGGCTTCTTCGAAACTGACGCCATGTTTCTTGAGATTCGAGTCGGCCTTGTCCGAATCCCACTCGATATCCATATGCATATACTATGCATATACCGAGACGGATTGCAAGTCATGCTGAAAAGGGCCCGATCTTGTGCGGTCTAACGTCCGCGATCAGCGGCGGCGCGCCGCTTGCTGATCGAAACCTCTGGGAACCGCTTACAGTCCGTGCAAGCGGCGTGACGACAAGCGACGACCGCTGCATCGCATAGTTAGACAACCTAGCGGTAGACGTCCTTGCGGTCGCCGATCTTGAAAATGGTGACTTCACGTCGCGGGTCGTCCACCAGATAGACAACACGATAGTTACCCTGCCGAATTCTGAACCGATCCGCGTATCCCGCCAACTTTTCACATCCGTGTGGCTTGGGATCGTGGGCTAACGCATGAATTCGCTGAACAATACGCGTTCGATCCGATTTCGTTCCGAGCCGTTCTAATTCCTTGCCGGCAGAAGCCTTGATTAGAACCCTATAGGCGGCCACGGCGCTTCATGCCCCGGACAAAGCTCTCGAAAGGGGTGCTTCGTTCCTTGCGCCGTTCGTCAAAGGCCTCGAGGTCCGCGGCGTCTTCGGCCAGCGCGACCTTGACTGCGTCATTCACCATGTCCGACATGGAGCGCTCATTAGCCGCAGCTCTGAGTCGCAGAGCGCGGTGCACATCGGCTTCGAAGTAAACAGTGGCTCGTTTGGGGGCGCTCATGAGGGGCATTCTGACGCCATAACGTCAAAACGTCAATGGAGCTTTTCTAGGTTGTCTAACGTCCGCGTTGAGGGGCCCGCGGTGAAGCCGAACCAGGCGCCGCGGGCGCTAAAATCTTCCGAGCGCCCGCGGCGCCCACTCCCAAACCTTTCACGGCCCGCTCCAACGCATTGTTAGGCGTCACATTTGGCTGCATGTAGCTTAGGCGCTAATTCGGCGCACTCCGTACGGAGTAATGATTGGCAACCAAGCGCCAGTAATCTTGCTGCTTTACCCATACCCTAGTAAATCGGGTATTACGGGGAACAGCTTTGCCGTTATCTTGTCCATCCATTGTTGAGAGGCCAGTCTCCACAGCAGTGTTTTCGTAGACGCGCACCTGAACCTCATCCGTAGTGATAGATTGAAATTTCAAAGTACCCGACGTGAAATCTAGAATCACCTGTTTCTTGGTTCTCACCGTGCCGCTTGGACCTACGCCTATAAAATCATCTGCATAGATCCGATCGAGGTCCGCCGCGTCGGCTCCGATCTGCGCTTGAATGCGCTCACCATCTAGCTGCCTTATGACCTGCTCGATGTTGCTCCTTTGAGTCCCTGCAGTGCTCTGTTCCTGAGCCATGACAATAGAGGTGAGTGCAAATGCCAAGACAGCTGTGACAAGTGATTTCATGAGCAAATCTCCTTTATCGACGTCGGAGAGCGATGTTGTGACGCCTAACGCCCGCGATCAGCAAGCGGCGTGACGACCAGCGCCGACCGCTGCATCGCATGGTTAGGCCGCTGACTGTTCTTCGGATTCCCAGCCAGGGAATACGAGCACAGCAGGGTGGCACTTCAATGCCCGGGCCAGAACCTTGGCTCTCTCGACACCAAGGCGAACTCGACCATTCTCAATCGCCGAGATCGTGGTCTGGGGAATGCCCGTAAGCTTGGCCAGCTGGTTCTGGCTGAGCTCCTGCAACTCGCGAATGATGCGTACGGAGTCACCAACCGAAACCTTCACGCGGCGCTTGGCAAGACGGAACTCACTCATTCTTAGCGCCTCCGGTAGTCATGTGGGGTTACTTCAACCACCTGAAACAGCTGTTGTGATGCGACCACGCGATAAATGATTCGGTACTGCAAATTCAGTCGGGATGAGCGGTACCCGTTCCACTTACCCGAGAGGGCCTCGTCCCGAAATCCGCGAATCGCTCTCAGGCCAAGTGGGCCAGAAATCCTCGCAATATCCTTCCACTTTTCATAACGCTTCTGAATCTCGAGTGGAGCAGAATCCAGCTGCTTGCCGGTACGTGGGTGCTCCACAATCTGCCACATACCACATTATGCCTAGAACATATATGGTCTGTCAACGCCCTCCAGTCAGCGGCCTAACGTCCGCGATCAGCGGCGGCGCGCGCTCGGCGCGCCGCTTGCTGATCGAAACCTCTGGGAACCGCTTGCAGTTCCTGCAAGCGGCGTGACGACGCGCGACGACCGCTGCATCGCATAGTTAGGCCGCAGAGACCGTGAGTTTGACGCCTAGACTCTGCAACACCTTGAGCACCGTGTCGTAGCGGGGCTTGGCGCCAGGGGTCAGCGCCTTGTAGAGGCTTTCGCGACCGAGACCCGAGCCTTCGGCGATACTGCTCATGCCACGTGCCTTAGCGACGTTTCCAACCGCTGCAAGGAATACGTCCGGGTTGGGATCCTCGAGCGCAGCGGTAAGGTATTCCGCGACCACCTCGTCGTTGGTGAGGTAGACGCTAGGATCAAATTCTTTCAGCTTGGCCATGGTTATCACTCCAATTCCGCCAGCAAGCGTCTGGCCCGGGCGATGTCCCGTTGCTGCGATGATTTATCGCCACCACACAGCAAGATAATCACAATCTCCCCGCGCGGCGCGAAGTAGAGGCGATAGCCGGGGCCGGCATATATCCGCATCTCATGAAGCCCGCCACCGAGACTCTTGCTGTCACCCAAATTGCCGAGTCGTACTGAATCCAGCCGAGCCAGGATGCGGGCGGTACCCTTCGCGTCTCGCAGCCCAGCCAACCACTTGGAGAAGACCTCGGTTCGCCGGATCTGATACACATGCCGAGTGTATCCGAACGGATACAACGATGCAAGTGCGAGAAACCTACTCTCTGCGGCCTAACGCCCGCGATCAGCGGCGGCGCGCGGTCGGCGCGCCGCTTGCTCGGATTGCAAGCGGCGTGACGACAAGCGCCGAACGCTGCATCGCATAGTTAGGCCGCGTGTAACACGGCCTTCCTAATTGATTGTGGGAGATCCGCAGCTACGAAACGCTTGGCAGGATAGACGTAGTCATCTCCCGACTCGTCGATGATGCGCAGCTGCCCGAGCTTTTCGACCTTGGCATCAGGCACCGCAATGTAAATCTTGCGCCGCTCGAGCGAAGCCTCGTAACCGGAATTGTCCAAGCAGATGTAGAGAAGTCTTGCTGGTGTTGCCATAGGTCTGTGCTCCCTAGAGGAAGCGCTTGATCTTGAACTCCCGCCGTCCGATGCCAGTGGCTTCGTACCAGTGCAGCTCAGCTCTCACCGTCGCGCCATTGGCCAAGCGGACTGCGGCGAAGCCCTTGCGTTTGCGCCATCGTCCGCGACCGTAATATTTGCGTAAACGGCCTACTTCACGGATCCCGGAGCCTGTGGCGATGGTTTCAACGCCTGTCAGGTCACCCAGGATCTCAAAGTCCATGGGATATGGTTTCAGACTGGACCGGGGCGGTCAAACCGGCCCGAAATCAGCGGCCTAACGTTCGCGTTGAGCGGGCCGCGGGAAACCCGAACCAGGCGCAGCGGGCGCTACAATTTTCCGAGCGCCCGCGGTGCCATTCGCCATACTTTTCACGGACCGCTCCAATGATGAGATGGACTCCCCCTGCTGGCAGTACGGCATCGATGTGCCAAGCTGAATGTGCTGCATCAGCTGTAAGCCCTATCAGGAGGAGTCCGTGATGAATACTACGACCGTGGGCGTGGACCTGGCAAAGAGCCGCTTCGAACTGGCGGTAGCGGATGCGGAGCACCGGATCCAGCGTCGCGCGCGGCTGACACGCACCCAGTTTCCCGGGTTTTTCAGCAATCACCCGGCCAGCCGGGTGGTGATGGAGGCGTGCGGCTCGGCGCATCACTGGGCGCGAACCCTGCAGGCGCAGGGTCACCAGGTGCAGCTGTTGCCGGCGCAGTACGTGCGCGCCTACGTGAAGCGCAACAAGACCGATGCCGCGGATGCCGGCGCGCTGCTCGAGGCCGCGCGCTGTGCCGAGATCCAGCCGGTGCCGGTGAAGTCGATCGAACAGCAGGCGATCCAGCAACTGCATCGGCTACGGGCGCAATGCATGGGCACCCGTACGGCACGCATCAACTGGCTGCGCGGCGCGCTGCGCGAGTTCGGGTTTTGCATTCCGCTGGGCGCCCGTCGCGGCATCAGCGCGGTGCGCCAGGCGCTGGCCAGCGCCGAGCCCGCCGTGCCGGTGCTGCTCAGACCCGGCATCGAGGACACGCTCGCCGAGATCGCCGCGCTCGAAGAGCGCAGCACCCGCATCGAGCGTGAACTCGCCCGGCTCACGCGCGAGAATCCAACGGTCCAGGCACTGCTAGCCATCCCTGGCATCGGCCTGTTGAGCGCCACTGCACTCACGGCCGCGGTCGTCGATATCCAGCGCTTCCCCTCGGGTCGCCACCTGGCGAGCTGGCTCGGGTTGACCGCCCGCGAGTATTCCTCGGGCGAGCGCCGCCGGCTCGGGCGCATCAGCAAACGCGGCGATGTCTACCTGCGTACGCTCCTGATCCACGGCGCCCGCGCCGTGCTCAACGCCGCCCTCAGCGCCGCACACCAGGGCCGACCACTCGACCGGTTGCGGGCCTGGGCCATCGCCACCGCCGGGCGCTGCGGCTACAACAAGGCCACGGTCGCACTCGCCAACAAACTGGCGCGCATCGTCTGGGCCACCTGGAAGTATCAGCGCCCGTTCGATGGCAACTGGGCGCTGCGTACCGGCAGTGCCTGAGATCGGAGCAATCCCATCCATCCGGCTGCACGGAAGTGATCGCTCTCATGATCAGCGGATCGGCCGCTGGCGCGGTGAAGTCGTTAACTATGCTGGCCTTGCAAGGCCCCTCCAACGATTGGCTCCGCGCCGGCGACTCTCATGATGTCCAGGGCCTGCATACCACGGCCCAGCCACAGGACGAATACACGCTTGCAGCCGTTCTCCGCTCGTCGTCAGCGCGTTCGCTTCAAACTACTTGCAGGGGGAGTCCATACACGCATAGTTAG
>JAQBHG010000125.1:0-5333 GCA_032127975.1 Steroidobacteraceae bacterium | reverse complement strand
GCGCCTCACGGTGCGCGCGCCACGCGCCGGCGTCATCGATGCGCTTCCTTATGAACTGGGCGAACGCCCGCCGCGCGGCGCGCCGGTTGCCGTGCTGCTCGCAGCGGGGCAGCCATATGCGCGGGTCTTCATTCCCGAGCCGCAACGCGTCTCGCTGCAGGCTGGAAGCCCAGCGATCGTGCGCATCGACGGTTCGAATCGTGACTGGCGCGGTGAACTGCGTTACGTCTCGTCGGATGCCGCCTTCACGCCTTATTACGCGCTCAACGAGCGCGACCGCAGCCGGTTGTCGTTCCTCGCTGAAGTCGTGTTGACGGAACCGGAAGCCGCGGAGCTTCCGACCGGCATGCCGGTCGAAGTGACGATGCTGGAAGACCTGGGCGCGCCGTGACGGTTGCGATCTCCGCGCGCGGATTGACGCGCCGCTTTGGCCCGGTCATCGCCGTGAACGGTATTGACCTCGACGTGCCGCGGGCGCAGATCTACGGCTTTCTCGGCCCCAACGGGTCCGGCAAGTCGACCACGATCCGCATGTTGTGCGGCCTGCTCGTGCCCAGCAGCGGCACGGTCAGCGTGCTCGGCTACGACGTGCCACGCGAGGCCGAGACGGTACGCCGCAAACTCGGCTACATGACCCAGCGTTTTTCGCTGTGGGACGACCTGACCGTCACCGAGAACCTGGAGTTCATGTGCAGGATCTACGGGCTCGACGCCATGACCCGCCGCGCGCGCCTGGAAGAGCGGATCCGCGACTACGACCTGGCCTCATTCGCCGGGCAGCGTGCCGGGACACTGAGCGGGGGGCAGCGCCAGCGCCTGGCACTCGCTGCCGCGACACTGCACAACCCCGAACTGCTGCTGCTGGACGAGCCGACCAGCGCAGTCGACCCGCAGAATCGCCGCGATTTCTGGGAGAACCTGTTTGCGCTCGTCGCGCGTGGTACGACGATCCTGGTATCAACGCATTACATGGACGAGGCCGAGCGCTGCCACCGGCTCGCGATCCTTGATCTTGGCAGCATCGCGGCCGAAGGCGAGCCGAAACAGCTTGCGCGCGACATCGACGCGACGGTGATCGAGATCGAGTGCGCGGACCTCACGGCGGCGCGGCATGCGCTGGCGACCGTGCCGGCGGTCAGGAGCATGGCGCAGCTCGGCAAGCGCCTGCACGTGCTGGTACATCGCGACGCGGTCGATCCAGAACGTGAGCTTGGCGCCGCGCTCGCCGGGCATTGCGCCGATGCGCGCATCGAGCGCGTCGGCGCGACGCTCGAGGACGTATTCGTCGCCGCGACGCAATTGCGCCGGCTCAGTATGGAGCGCGCCGCGTGATCTGGTTCGATCGCATGTTTGCGATCGCGGCGAAGGAGGCCAGGCAGCTCAGGCGCGACCGCGTCACCTTCGGGATGATCATCGGCGTGCCGGTCCTCCAGATGCTGCTGTTCGGCTACGCGATCAATTTTGACGTTCGCGACGTGGATGCGGCCGTGCTCGACCAGTCTCGCAGCTCGCTGTCGCGGCAACTGGTCGGTGACCTGCAGGCAACGCAGGTGCTGCACGTGGTGCGCGAGGCCGGCAGCGAACAGGAGTTGCGTGAATTGATGCAAAGAGGCGATGCGAGGGTCGGCATCGTGATCGCGGCAAGCATCGAGCGGCGCCTCTTCGAGGGCGACCGGCCCGCGGTGCAACTGCTGGTGGACGGCAGCCAGCCGTCGCTCGAGAACCTGGCGCAGGGCCTGGGATCGATGCCAGTCCTGCAACGTGCAGGGGCGCGCACATCCGGCGCGCGGCGCTTTGAGATCCGCACCGAGTACAATCCGGCGCGCCGCACGGCCGTGCAGATCGTGCCGGCGCTGATCGGAACAATCCTGACCATGACCATGGTCATATTCACGTCGGGCGCGGTGGTGCGCGAACGCGAACGCGGCAACCTGGAGCTCCTGATCACGACGCCGGTCACGCGCGGCGAACTGCTGGCCGGCAAGCTGTTGCCATACGTGGTCATCGGCCTGATCCAGACGACGCTGATCCTCGCGGTCGGGCGAATCCTGTTCGGCGTGCCGATGGTCGGCAGCCTCGTCGATCTCTATCTCGGGGCGCTGGTCTTCATCGCTGCGGCGCTCGCGCTCGGTCTTTTCATCTCGACCATTGCGCAGACCCAGTTCCAGGCCTTCCAGATGGCCTTCGTGACCATGCTGCCCTCGATCCTGCTCTCGGGATTCATGTTCCCGTTCGAAGGCATGCCGGCCGCAGCCCAAGCCCTCGCCCAGGTGCTGCCGCTGACCCACTTCAACGAGATCATCCGCGGGATCACGCTGCGCGGGGCCACGCTTGCCGACATGCATGTGCCGCTGCTGAAGCTGGTCATATTTTTGGCCGTCATGTTCTCCCTGGCCGCCGTCAGGTTCCGCAAGCGGCTGGATTGATTCACTAATTCGGCGGGTCAGGGCCGGCGGCTCCCTGCCCTGCGGGGGTGGAAATGGTGCCGATTCGGCCCCCGTGTTATCCTCCGCGCCGATCGCAGCCCGTTCACCCTGCATTTTCAAGCGTTTAAGGCGCCCCGGTGCATCGTCTACAGCCAGCGATCAGGTGACAGGAGCTGTTCGAAGGTTCGCCCTAGCCAGGCCCACGCCCGCGAGACGATCCCGACCGTGTTTCCTGCCGTGTAGTGAATGGCCGCTGCCGCTCATCGGATTGATGGCGGACCGCGGCCCTTTGTTAATGAAAAGTGAGAGCTTGAGTCATGAAGATCTACGTAGGAAACCTGCCTTTCTCGGCGACGGAAACACAGGTTCGCGACCTGTTCGCTGCGCATGGCACGGTCGAGTCTGTTGCGCTGCCGTCCGATCGTGAGACCGGTCGTCCGCGCGGTTTTGGTTTCGTTGAAATGCCGCAGGCCGAGGCCGCAAAGGCCATCGAGGCACTGAACGGCTTTTCGCTGGGCGGTCGTCAGCTGCGCGTCAATGAAGCGCAGGATCGTCCGCGCGGCGCCGGCGGCGGCGGTGGCCGTCCGGGTGGCGGCGGTCGTCCGGGCGGTGGCGGTGGCTTCCGTTCGGGTGGCGGCGGTGGCGGTGGCGGTGGCGGCGGCGGTGGTCGCTGGTAAGGCTCCACTTTCTCTGCTGATGAAAGGCCCGCTTCGGCGGGCCTTTCTTTTTTGGCGCAGGCGTACGGGATCGTTAACCCTGATTCGGGGCCGGCGCCGTTTGCAGGGGAAGGCATCCCACGGAGCCGTCCCATGCATCATTCAAACCCGTTGCATTTTCCGGCCGTCATTGCACTGATCGTGCTGGCAGCGTGTTCGTCACCCAAGGTCTCCGAGGAGGGGTCCGTCGCCAACACGCCGCCCCCGGCAGCGGAACAGGAGATGCGTAACCAATCGAAGCAGTCCAATTTCGTCGGGGCGTTTCAGGTGACGGGAGCGCGCGTCAACGAAGTCGCAACGCTTGCCTACCAGCCGCTGGCCGTGGACCGCGAGACCTATGAAAAGATCGACGCGAACCCGGTGCAACGCGTCGCCGAGAATCCAGTCTCGACATTCAGCATCGACGTGGACACCGGCTCGTACAGCAATGTCCGGCGCATGTTGAATACCGGCCGCCTGCCGCCGCAGGACGCGGTGCGGGTCGAGGAACTGATCAACTACTTCGACTACGCGTACGCCGCACCGCGCGATGCCGCCACGCCCTTCGGTGTCGAGACCGAACTGGCGCCGACGCCCTGGAATCCGAAGACCCTGCTGCTGCAGATCGGCATCCAGGGCTGGAAACCACAGGGCGCGCGCAAGCCGTCGAACCTCGTGTTCCTCGTGGACGTATCGGGTTCGATGCAGGATGAGGACAAGCTGCCGCTGGTGAAGTCCTCGCTCAAGCTGCTGTCGCGCGAGCTGACTGCCGAAGACCGCATCAGCATCGTGGTCTACGCGGGCAGCACCGGTGTCGTACTGGAACCCACGCGCGGCAACGACACGGTCGCAATCCAGTCGGCGCTCGACCGGCTGGAAGCCGGCGGATCCACGAACGGCGGCGCCGGCATTACCCTGGCGTATGCGATGGCCGAAAGGGCCTTCATGAAGAACGGCAACAATCGCGTGCTGCTTGCGACCGACGGTGACTTCAATGTCGGCACGGTGAGTTTCGAGGCGCTGGTGGACCTGGTCGAGGAGAAGCGCGAGAGCGGCGTGGCGCTGACAACGCTCGGCTTCGGCACGGGGAATTACAACGACAGGCTGATGGAACGCCTGGCCGACGCCGGCAATGGCAACCATGCATACATCGATTCCCTGACCGAAGCGAGGCGCGTGCTCGTCTCGCAGCGCGACGCGACGCTCCGCACGATCGCAAAGGACGTGAAGATCCAGGTCGAATTCAATCCGGCCATCGTCGCCGAATACCGGCTGATCGGCTACGAGAACCGGATGCTGAAGCGCGAGGATTTCAACAACGACAAGATCGATGCCGGCGAAATCGGCGCAGGCCACACGGTGACCGCGCTCTACGAGATCGCCCTGAAAGGTGGAGGCGGCGAACGGGTGGATCCGCTGCGCTACGGGCGGGAAACCACGGTTGCGACGGGCGGCGAGGAACTGGCCTTCCTGCGGTTGCGCTACAAGCGCCCGGACGACGGCATGCAGGCGGCGAGTGTCCTGATTGAAAAGCCCGTCCTGCGGGGCGCGATTCGCATGGATGCGGGCGAGGCAACGCCCGCCTTCCGGCTGGCGGCAGCAGTGGCCGCCTATGGCCAGATGCTGCGCGGTGGCAGCTATACGGGCGGATTCACCTGGCGTGATGTCGTGGCGCTCGCCGAATCTGCGCGCGGCGTGGATGAAGAAGCCATCGGCTTCCTGCAGCTCGTCAGGCTGGCTGATGGCCTGTCCACCCGGGTAGCGGGCACCGAAGGGGATCTGCAGCAGTTGGTGCCGGGCGGAAGCTGAATCTGCTGTTGAGACGCGGCCGGGCTCGCGACAAACTGGGGCGTGGCGCGCAGCAGTCGCAAGACGGCATTGAGGATCCGTGGTTTTCCACCGATAGCCCGGCCGGGGGCAAAGGTGCTGGTGCTCGGCAGCATGCCGAGCGTCGCATCGCTGGCCGCGGGCGAGTACTACGCACACCCGCGCAACCAGTTCTGGCGTATCGTCGGCGAGATCTACGGATTCGATGCTGCGGCTTCCTATCGGCGCCGCACCCAGGCGCTCAGTCTCGCGGGAGTTGCGCTGTGGGACGTGCTCGTAAGCTGCGCGCGTCCCGGCAGCCTCGATGCGGACATCGACGAGCGCTCCATCGTCGTGAATCCCTTCGCGGAATTCCTGGATAGGCAGCGGGATATCCAGCGCGTCT
>JAQBHG010000124.1:0-9213 GCA_032127975.1 Steroidobacteraceae bacterium | reverse complement strand
GCGCCGAAGGAAATCGGCGACGCCTCGTGGAAGTACCTCAAGCGCCGGCTACGCGAGGTCGGGCTTGCGGACGTGCAGGGCGGCGTGTTGCGCACCCGCGCGGATTGCCTGCGTATCTGCCGCGAAGGGCCAATCATGGTGGTCTACCCCGAGGGCACCTGGTACCGGCACGCCACACCCGAAAACATCGAGCGCATCATCCAGGAACACCTGATCGGCGGCAGGCCGGTCAGGGACTTGTGCTTCGCAGTTCATCCGCTTTCATAGCGGGCGCTGTCACAAAAATTTCATGCGCCGAACGATTCTGGCGGCAACAAAGCAATTGCGAAATTTCCGCGCGAGGCAAATAATCCGCGCGGCCACTTAACAAATTCCTGTTTACATAACGCAAAGAATTGGGGGCAAGCTCATGTCATCCACAGTGTGCAGGCTTTCGGCTGTAGTGATCGCGACGGCAGCGACGGCGCTGCTCGCGGCATCGGCAATGGGCGCGCCGGTCGCGCGTGTTGCAGCAGGGTTGCCGAAAGGCGCCATGCTGGAAAGTGCGGAACGCGCGAATCCGAGCTCGACGCGCATGTCCGCCATGGGCGCTCGCGCAGCGGCTGAAGTGGCGCGCGTTCAGCGCGATTCGGAGGCTGCCAAAGGCGGAGCTGCGGCACGCGTCAGCGCGGCGAGCGCCGATGCGGGCGCAGCGGCCGGACGGAATGCCCAGGATGACGATGACTGCGTGAATGCGGTGGATTGCGAAGCGGGCTTCCGTGACGGCCCGCGAGGCGGGCAGGCGGAAATTTCCATCGCCGTTGACAGCACGGGCCAGCACATCGTGGTGGGATTCAACGACCAGCGCGGATTTGCGCTCAACCCGACCAGCGTCTCGGGGTTCATGTATTCGGATGACGGCGGCAACACCTTCGTGGATGGCGGGCAGCTGCCGTCGCCTGGCGACACGAATATTGGTGCAACTCTCTATCCGCGGGTATTCGGCGATCCCGAGGTCAAGTACCTGGGCGCCTGCAACTTCATCTATTCATCAATCATGGTGAGGACCTACACGACCGTGGTAGGGGGCGTCCAGCGCACCGGGCTCGCCCAGACCATGGGTGTGCACCGGTCGACGGATTGCGGTCACACCTGGGCCGGACCCTTTGAGGTCACAGGGGCCACCAACCCGAATGGTTTCATTTTCAGCAGCGGCAATGCCGTGGACGCCGCGGACAAGGAGTTCATGGACGTGGATCCGGACACCGGCCGCGTGATCATGAGCTGGTCGAATTTCACGCCATTCTCTGATGGCGGCGTCGCAATTTCGACGACCTATTCCGACGACATCCTCGCAGCCGTTCCGACCTGGTCGCCGGCGGCGGTTGTGTCCGATGGCGCAGACGATGGCCAGTCTTCGATACCGCGCTTTGCGGGCAACGGCAGTTCCGATGCATACGTGGCGTGGCGCCGCTTCCCGTTCCCGGGCACGAACTTCGGGTATGGCAATACCGTCGGGTTTGCGCGCTCGACCGACAATGGAGTCAGCTGGGAACCCATTACTGAAACCTCAGCCGAGTTCCTGACCCAGGACTACATCCTCGGCAATGACCGCTCCAACACCTCGCCCAGCATGGCGGTGGACAACTCCCACGGCCATAATCGCGGCAATATCTACCTGGTCTATCCGAACAACGACAATGGCGACGGTTCGGACATCGTGTTCCAGCGCAGCACGGATCGCGGCCAGACGTTTTCGACTCCGCTGGTGCTCAACAGCCGGCCGGGCACGGACCGGCCGCAGTGGTTCCCGTCGGTCGCGGTGGATAACCTGACCGGCCGGATTTCGGTTTTCTACTACGACCAGGGCATCGCCACGAGCGGCGACCTGTCCGAAGTGACCTATACGTTCTCGTACGATGGCGGCAAGCACTGGAGCAAGCCGCGGCCACTGACCTTCCAGCCCTTCCATGCCGGCCACAACAACGACACGGGCCAGCCGAACCTGGGTGACTACATCGAGGGCGTGGCGCAGGGCGGCGCGTTCTATGCCGGGTTTGCTCTTGCCAACCGGCCGGATCTCGGTTTCGTTGACGGGCAGCCGGACACCACGCTGACCGGCATCGATGCAACGGTACGCAAGGTTGGCGTGCTCGAGCATCTTGTCAACTACGCCTCGCTCAGTGTCGGCAACGTGACATTTACCGACAGCGGCCACAACGGCTACATCAATCCGGGCGAGACGGCTGATATCACCGTGCCGCTCTACAACTATGTGACCAACCCGCTCAACAAGGGGAACGTGCGGTCGCCGCTTGCCGTGCTGGTGAGCGACACGCCGGGTGTCTCCGTGCTCAAGGGGCTTTCGACTTACAGCACGATTGCGCCCGGAGTGACGCGATCGAATTCCAAGTCGTATCGTATTCGTGTCGATGGTTCCGTCGCACCCGGGACGCCGATCAATCTGCGCCTCCTCGTGCTCTCGTTTGACGGCGTCGCTACGCTGAAGACGCAGCTCGACACGGGCACGCCGGTCGCGACGACCATCCTGAGCGAGAATTTCGAGGGCGTGGCGCCGGGATCGCTGCCGGCCGGCTGGGTTGCAGCCCACGGCGCGGGGACCTTCTCTTTCCCGTGGACAACCAACAACACGTTCTGCGGCGGGGTGTCGAATGGCGCCTTCCAGCCCAACAACGACCCGGGCTCGCCGCGCACGCGCTGGGAGCGCCTCTTTAGCCCAGCGTTTGCGGTCCCTGCCAATGCGGCCTACGTGACCGTCGAGTTCGACATCTGCACCGACGCGGAGGACGACCCGGTCCTGACAACTACCGCCTATGACGGCTTCTTCCTGCGAGTAACGGACCTGACCCCGGGCCGGACATTGCGTTCGGTGCTGGCTGAGGCCTTCACGGACGAATTCACGACCGGCGGCATCCAGCATTACCCGAGGCACCTGCCGCGGAACAGCAATGCGGCGTACTTCGAGGACATGTCGGCGTGGTCGGGCGATTCGGGTGGCGTAAAGCATGTGCGCATGCGCCTGCCTGGCATGCAGGGCAGCATCGCGCAGCTGCGATTCGAGTTCGCGCAGGACTCGTTCGCGACCTGTCTTGACGTGCGGCCGGGCAGTGCCGGTTGCGGCGTCTTCGTGGACAATGTGGTCGTGAAGTCCGTGACCAAGTAAGGCTTCGGCTTCAGACCAGGTGTTCGACGGGGCAGGCCGGCGTATCCGGCCTGCCCTTTTTATTGGCCGGCCGGGGGACTGACCGGCGCGGGAGCGGGGGCAAGGACCGCTTCGAACTCCGTGCCGCCATCGGCCTTCAGGAAGAGTCTTCCGCCCTCGGCCCGCAGATGCAGTACGGCGGCGCCTTCCAGCGCATCCGGCTCGAAACCCGGCGTGCCGCCCAGGACGCGGGCGACGTAGGTGTTGCCGCCGCAGTCGAGTGAGAGGTAATACATCGCACCGGCGGCGAGTCCCGGGGGTCTCGTTCCATCCTCTTCGGTCGGCGCTACCGGCCCGCCGCTCCGCGCTTCCGCCCGCTCTACGGCGCGGACCTTGAGCAGCCGCGCGGACTCGCATGGCGGTTCGACGATGCCTGCTACGGTGGCGGGCCGGGGCTCCGCAGCGGCGTGACCGGCGGCTTCCTCGACGGGCAGGACCTGGATGCCGGCCGTCGCGTTCACCGCGTCCGTGTCTCTGTGACAGCCGAGAAGCAGCGTTGCAGAGATCACAACGGGTGTCAGCAGGGAGTAATTCATTTGAGCTCCCGGGAGTGTTCGTGAATAGTAGCAACATGCCCCGGTCCATTCGCATTCATGAATACGGCGGCCCCGAAGTCCTGCGTTTCGAGGAAGTCCCGGTCGCTCCTCCGAAGCCGAAGCAACTGCGCATCCGCCAGACGGCCATCGGCGTCAATTTCATCGACACCTACCACCGCTCGGGCCTCTATCCCGTAAGACTGCCGACTGGCCTTGGGATGGAGGCGGCGGGTGTGGTGGTTGAGGCCGGCAGCAGGGTCACGGCATTCAAGGCGGGCGATCGCGTGGCTTATGTGGACACTGCAACGGGCGCGTATGCGGAAGAGCGCGTGATCGATGCGAGTCGCGTCGTGAAGCTGCCGGATGGCATATCGGACCAGCAGGCTGCGGCATTGATGCTGAAAGGCTTGACCGCCTGGTTCCTGCTGCGGCGCTGCTACCGCGTCAAAAAGAATGAGCAGATCCTGTTGCACGCAGCGACCGGCGGCGTCGGCCTGCTCGCCCTGCAATGGGCGACGGCATTGGGCGCGAAGGTGATCGCAGTCGTCGGCAGCGACGCGAAGGCAGAGCTTGCACGCGAACACGGCGCTGCGGAAGTGATTGTCGGCTCGCAGGAGGATCTGGTCGAGCGCGTGCGTGCGGTCACGAAGAAACGCGGCGTGCCGGTTGTCTATGATGGGGTCGGCAAGGACACATTCTTCGCGTCGCTCGATTGCCTCAAGCCGCGCGGGCTGATGGTCAGCTTCGGCAATGCTTCAGGACCGGTGCCGCCGTTCTCGGCGCTGGAACTCTCGAGGCGTGGCTCGCTGTACCTGACTCGGCCAACGCTTTTCCACTACATCGCAAAGGCGTCGGATCGTGCTCGCGGTGCGCGCGAACTATTTGAAGTCGTCGCCAGCGGCAAGGTTAAGGTGACGATCGGGCAACGCTATGCGCTTGCCGATGCCGCCCAGGCACATCGCGACCTGGAATCTCGTCGCACGACCGGCAGTACGCTGCTCATGCCTTGAGGCTGGCCCGGATCCCGGCCTCGGCGGTGGGGTAGCGCAGCTTGAAGCCGAGTTCCTGGCGCAGGCGCGAGGTATCCACGCGGCGAGATTCATCCAGGAAGGACAGGGCGTCGTTCGACTTGTAGGCCTGGAGCTGATTCAACGGCAGCTGCGGCGGCGGTGGCAGCCCTGCGAGGGTGGCAACGAGGCTGAGAAAAGCGGTGCTCGTGGTGTGGTCGCCGTCGCCGACGTTATAGATGCGGTTGCGCGCCTGGGGTTGCAGCAGTGCCGCCACGCAGATATCAGCCAGATCCTCTACATGAATCCGGTTGCCGGGGCCCTCATCGGCTTCGGCGAGAGCGGGCTCGTTGCGTAGCAGGCGAGCGAGCGGCAGGCGGCCGGGGCCATAAATTGCCGGCACGCGCAGGATCACCCATTCAACCTTGCGCGGCTCGCACCAGGCACGGAGCGCCGTCTCGGCTGCCAGCCGGCGCCGCGCGCGGTCGGTCGCCGGGGCGGGCGGCGTTTCCTCGGTCACCATTGCGCCGCCGGCATCGCCGTAGACACCGGTTGTACTGACATAGACGATGCGCCCGGGCGCCGCGGGCAGTGCGGCCAGGAACCGCTCCAGCCGCGGGTCGGTCGTTCCGGGCGAGGGTGGCGGCACCAGATAGACGACGTCGAATGGCGCCGCAAATTCGACTGCGTGGGCCTTGCGGGTGAGGCCGACGATCGTGCCCTGCGGCGCGAGCCTTTCCGCCACCCGCGTGCCGGTGTAGCCGCGTCCGGCGACGACGAATGTCCGCGGGGACTTGTCCGCTGTTTGCATCGCTGCCAGTTCACTTCCGCATGAGGGCGGGAAACCGGATGTCCGTCACCCCCATAATAGCGGCGTGAAGGTCAGGCTGCTGCCCACAGGTCGGGAGTTTCAGGCGCGGGACGACGAGCCCGTGCTGTCCGCCGCATTACGCGAACACCTGAACCTGCCGCATAGCTGCAAGGGTGGCTCCTGCGGCACCTGCCGCGTGCGCGTGATCACGGGCCGCGTTGCGTATCCGCATGACCGGCCGCCCGGCATCACCGCGGAGGAAGCGGCAGAGGGCTACGCGCTGATCTGCCAGGCTCGAGCGCTCGAAAACCTCGAGATCGAGATCCGGGACATCCGGCATGTCTCGGACGTCGAGATCAAGAGCCTGCCGGCCCGCATCGAACGGATGCGGCCGCTCGCGCCGGACGTGATGGGAATGTGGCTGCGCCTGCCGGCGATCGAGTCTTTCACCTGGCAGTGCGGCCAGTACGTGGACGTCATGCTCGCGGGCGAGCGCCGCCGCAGTTTCTCGCTCGCGAATCCTCCACATGACTCGACGCTGCTCGAGCTTCATGTGCGCCGCGTACCCGGCGGGGCATTCTCCGAGCTTGTTTTCACGACGCTGAAGGAGGGCTCGCTGCTCCGCATCGAGGGACCGCTCGGGCAGTTGATCTATCGCCCCGGGGAGCGGCCGCTGCTGCTGATCGGCGGCGGCACCGGCTACGCGCCGCTCAAGGCGATGATCCGCCAGGTGATGGAAACCGAGGCGAAGCGCGATATCAGCCTTTTCTGGGGCGCGCGCACGGCAGAAGATCTCTACGAGGATGCATGGCTTCGGGAGCTTTCCGCAAAGCACGCGCGCTTCCACTACACGTCCGTGCTGTCGGACCAGCCAGTCGCCGCTCCACACGAGTCAGGATTGGTTCATGGAGCCGTGGTTCGCAAGGTCGCCGGTCTCGCCGGCTTCGACATCTACGCGGCTGGGCCGCCCGCGATGATCGACGCCGTGCGCGCGGCGTTGCCGGCCCAGGGCGCCGACCCGGAACGGATCTACATCGATTCCTTCGAATACGCGCCTGCCTAGCGGCACAGCGTCTAGCGCCACGGCATCTAGGGTCGCGAAGTGGATTCGCGCCAGCGGATCAGCGCACTGGCAAGCGCTGCATCGTCCGGTCCGTCCGCGAGGATGAGCGGCGAGCCGAGCCCGAGCCGGGTTGCGGCCTCGGCCACGCGACGCGAACCGGTCAGCATCGCCGTCGAGTCCATCAATTCCCGGCAGCGCTGCGTGACGATTCCGACCAGCGCTTCAAGAAGCTCCACGCTGGTCGCCGAGTAGGCCCGTACGCCACCCTGACGCCAGAGTTGCTCGACCTTTGCCTGCACTTCGGCGCTGGGCTGCGCGGGTTCGCGCGTGTAGACCTCGGCGTACTGCACATCCGCGCCGCGCGAGATGAGCGTGTCACCGAGCAAGTCACGTCCGCCGACACCGCGCACGATCAGCACGCGCTGTCCGCTCATGTGCGCAAGCTGTGGCATGGCGAGCAAGGCCTCGCTGTCCGCGCCATCGGCCGGCATCAGCGAAACACGATAGCCGGCCGAGTTAAGGGCGGATGCCGTCGGTGCGGCGAGCGCGGCGAGCTTGAGGTCGCGCCGCTGTTCCAGCAGGTCTGCCCCGAATCGCGCGGCGTTGGCGCTGATGAAGATCACGAGGTCGTAGCGATCCGCAGGCCCGATCGCAGCACGCACTGCAGCGCGATCGGCGCGGGGCCGGATCATCAGCGCCGGATATCGTACCGGTGCGCCACCCTCGGCCTCGATCAGCTGGCACAGGTGTTGCGCCTGGTGCTCGGGCCGCGTCACCAGCACGCCGATGCCGGTCAGTCGAGCCATGTCAGTTCCCACCGTCGATGGCGAGCGCTCTCAGCAAAGGTTCCGCGCCGGCCGCAAGCAAGCGCTCGGCCAGCTCGGTGCCTAGCTTTTCCGCGTCGCCTGCCGCACCGTCAATGCGATCTTCAAACACCTTGCGGCCATCCGGCGATCCCACGAATCCGCGCAGTTCGATCCTGTCGCCGGCAAGCATCGCATAGCCCGCGATGGGCGACTGGCAACTGCCACCCAGCCGTGCAGCAAACGCGCGCTCCGCTTCGAGGCAGCGGCGCGTGGCGGCATGCTCGAGAGGCGCCAGCAGCGAGCAAACGCGCACGTCTGCGCTGCGGCATTCGATCCCGATCACACCCTGGCCGACAGCCGGCAATATTTGTTCCGGTGCAAGCCGTTCACGTACGCGTTCACCCAGCTCAAGTCGCTCGAGCCCCGCGGTGGCCAGGATTATCGCTGCGAAGTCGCCCTGGTCCAGCTTGCGCAATCGCGTTTCCACATTGCCGCGCAGCACGCCGATCTCCAGGTCGGGCCGCGCGCGCTTCAGCTGGGATTGACGGCGCAGGCTCGAGGTGCCGACGCGGGCGCGCTGTGGCAGCTCGGCGAATGTCGCATGAAGACTGGATACGAAGGCATCGCGAGGATCTGCGCGCTCGAGCACCGCCGTGATAACCATGCCGTCGGGCAATGCCGCCGGCACGTCCTTCATTGAGTGCACTGCGATGTCGGCCTCGCCGGCGAGGATCGCCGCCTCGAGTTCCTTGATGAACAGGCCTTTGCCACCGGCGGCCGCGAGGGACCGGTCAACGATGCGGTCGCCCTCAGTGACCATGGGCAGCAGGCGAACCTTCAGGCCCTTATGGGCAGCGGTCAGGCGCGCGGCGACATGCTCGGCCTGCCACAGGGCAAGCCGGCTGCGCCGCGTCGCGATACGGATTTCCCCGCTCATCGCGCCATTGTGCCATGCGTCAGGAAGGCCGTAGGATTGGGCCATGAACAAGATCTGGATGACGGCAATACTGGTACTGGCGGTGGCAGGGGTCGCCTCGGCCGACGACAGCGCGCAGACATCGGTCGGCGACCATCGCCTGAGCGCGGGCGATCAGGTCACGCTGGATGAATACGTGCCGGGCAATGTCTATCTTGCGGCTGGGCGCGTGAATCTCGACGACCGCGTCGGCGGCAGTGCTTTCGTGACTGGCGGCGATGTGGCCATTACGGGCTCGGTCGGGCGAAATCTGTACGCAGCCGGTGGCGATCTTCGTATCGAAGGTGAGGTTGAGGGCAATGTGCGCGCGGCCGGCGGCAAGGTACGCGTTCCGCGCGGCGCCAAGCTTCGCAAGGACGTGACGCTCGCCGGCGGCAGCGTGGAGATGGAAGGGGATGTCGGCGGGGACCTGGAGGCCTACGGCGAATCGATCGTCATCAACGGCGCGATCGGCGGCGACCTTGAGCTGGCGGGCGAGGACATCCGGATAGGGCCGGATACGCGCGTGGCGGGCCGGCTCGAGTACAGGACTGGCGGCACATTCGTCATGGACCCGCAGGCGCAGATCGCGAAGGGCATCGACGAACTGGACGTTGATGATCATGACGGGCTCAGGAGGTTCGGCCGCGGGGCCAAGCTTGTCGGCGGCGCGATGTTCTCGTTCGGCGTCTTGTTGCTTGGCGCGCTTCTGATCCTCGGCCTGCCGGCATTCAGCCGCGAGGCTGCAGCGACGATACGCCGCGAGTGGTGGGAGAGCGCTGGCGTCGGCTTCGTGATGCTGATCGGCGTGCCGTTCGTGATCGCGATCCTGA
>JAQBHG010000123.1:0-19165 GCA_032127975.1 Steroidobacteraceae bacterium | reverse complement strand
GGCGCGGTTTGGTGTTCATGCAGCAGCAATTGCAGTTTCGGCAGCGCGCGCTGCAGGCGCGGCGCGATGCGCGGGAGCAGGTAGGGCCCGAGCGTCGGAATCAGTCCGATCTTGAGTTGCCCACCCAGCGGATCCTGGGTGGCGCGGGCCAGGCTTCGGATGTCCTCGGCATCGCGCAGCATGCGCCGCGCCCGCTCGACCACGGCCGTGCCTGCCGCGGTCAGCGCAATGCGCCGCGGCTGACGCTCGATCAGCGGCACCCCCAGGAATTCCTCCAGCTTTTTCAGCTGTGCAGAGAGCGTCGGCTGGCTCACGTGGCACTGTCGCGCAGCCCGTCCGAAATGCCGGGTTTCGGCCAGTGCCACGAGATATTGCAGGTCGCGGAGGTTCAAGGATCATCCATAGGCTATGACTATGATAATCATGTTATCAATCGATTGGACGAATAGCGAACCGCGCGTCATGCTGCAGCTTCCTAGATACCGCGCGCGCGGCATGCACCTGAAGAGGGGAACCCAATGAGCCAGGCAACAGAGACCGATACCAAGGGCGCGGGCAAGTGCCCGGTCATGCACACGACTGCCAAAGCGAGGTCGAATCGCGAGTGGTGGCCGAACCATCTGAACCTTCAGGTCCTTCACCAGCACTCCACGCTGTCCAACCCGATGGGTGAAGCGTTCGATTACGCGAGGGAATTCAAAAGCCTCGACCTGAAGGCCGTGATCAAGGACCTTCATGCCTTGATGATGGATTCCCAGGACTGGTGGCCGGCCGACTTCGGCCACTACGGGGGGCTGTTCATCCGCATGGCATGGCACAGCGCAGGCACGTACCGCATCGGCGATGGCCGCGGCGGCGCCGGGGGCGGCCAGCAGCGCTTCGCGCCGCTCAACAGTTGGCCGGACAACGCGAACCTCGACAAAGCTCGCCGGCTGCTGTGGCCGGTCAAGCAGAAATACGGCCGGAAAATCTCCTGGTCCGACCTCATGATTCTCGCGGGCAACGTCGCCCTCGAGTCGATGGGTTTCAAGACCTTCGGTTTCGGCGGCGGACGCGAGGATGTCTGGGAGCCCGAAGAGGACATCTACTGGGGCCCCGAGGACAAGTGGCTGGCGGACGAGCGCTACAGCGGCGAACGTGATCTTCAGAATCCTCTCGCTGCAGTGCAGATGGGCCTGATCTACGTGAATCCGGAGGGGCCAAACGGCAAACCGGATCCGCTTGCGGCGGCCAGAGACATTCGCGAAACCTTCGGCCGCATGGCGATGAACGACGAAGAAACGGTCGCGCTGATTGCCGGCGGCCACAGCTTCGGCAAGGCCCACGGTGCCGGTGATGCGTCACTGGTGGGCCCGGAGCCAGAAGCAGCTCCGATTGAAGCACAGGGCCTCGGCTGGATCAGCCGACACGGCTACGGCAAAGCGGGTGACACGATCACCGGCGGCCCCGAGGTCACCTGGACCCAGACCCCGACGAAATGGAGCAACCATTTCTTCAAGAACCTGTTCGAGAATGAATGGGAGCTGGGCAAGAGCCCGGCCGGGGCCTATCAATGGAAGGCGAAGGGCGGCGCTGCCACGATTCCGGACGCCCACGACCCGTCGAAGCGGCATGTGCCGACCATGCTGACCACCGACCTCTCGCTGCGAGTCGACCCCGCCTACGAAAAGATCTCGAGACGCTTCTACAAGCATCCTGACCAGTTCGCGGACGCGTTCGCACGCGCATGGTTCAAGCTGACGCACCGCGACATGGGCCCGATTGCGCGTTATCTCGGCCCGCTCGTGCCTTCGGCGCCGCTGCCATGGCAGGATCCGATTCCCGCCGTCGGCCATCCGCTGATCGGCAAGCAGGACATCGCCGCCCTGAAGGCCAAGATCCTCGCGTCCGGCCTGTCCGTCTCCCAGCTGGTCTCGACAGGCTGGGCATCGGCATCGACGTTCCGCGGCTCCGACAAGCGCGGTGGCGCGAACGGCGCGCGCATTTGCCTCGCGCCGCAGAAGGACTGGGACGTCAACCAGCCGGCCAATCTGGCGAAAGTGCTGCGCACGCTCGAAGGGATCCAGAAGAAATTCAACGCTGCGCAGTCCCGCCGCAAGAAAGTCTCGCTTGCCGACCTGATCGTTCTCGGCGGTTGCGCGGCGATCGAGAAAGCCGCGAAGGCCGCCGGGCACGACGTGAAGGTCCCCTTCACGCCGGGGCGCATGGACGCGTTGCAGGAGCAAACTGAAATCGACTCCTTCGCGCCGCTCGAACCGACCGCTGACGGGTTTCGCAATTATCTTCGCGGCAAGCAGCGCTTGTCCGCTGAGGAGCTGTTGGTAAATCGGGCGCAATTGCTGACGCTGACTGCTCCAGAAATGACGGTCCTCGTCGGCGGCCTTCGAGTCCTCGGCGCAAATGCCGGACAGTCCACGCACGGCGTCTTCACCAGGCGGCCTGGGACACTAACGAACGACTTCTTCGTCAACCTTCTCGACATGCGTACACAATGGCAGCCGTCCGCCGGCACTGAAGGCGTGTACGAGGGGCGCGACCGCAAGACGAATAAGGTCAAGTGGACCGGCACCCGCGTCGACCTAATCTTTGGCTCGCACTCCCAGCTCCGGGCCCTCGCGGAAGTCTATGCATGCGCGGACTCGATGGAGAAGTTCGTGAATGACTTCGTTGCGACGTGGACCAAGGTGATGAACCTGGATCGCTTCGACCTACCCTGATCTTCGGGCCCCCGGGGCTGCCGAAGCAGGGGGCTTGCCGCCGCATAGTTGCGCCGGTGCCAGCGCCGGCGCACGATGCGCCCTTCCAACAAGATCGTGGGGGGGCAAATGAACTGGAAGATCGTCTTCATCGGCGGCGTGGTCTATTACGCCGCGCAATGGATTGTCGGTGCGGTCACGGGACCCCTGATCCATAACGGCGTCCTGGTCGAGGCCTACCAGGCAACTGCGACGTTCTGGCGGCCGGAACTGACGAAGCAGCCGCCCGACATGGCGGCACTGTTGCCGATGTGGATCACGACGGGATTGATCGGCGCGTTCCTGTCCGCAGCGATCTATGACTGGATACGGCCCGCACTCGCGGGGGCCGGCTGGCAGCGCGGGCTGAAGTTCGGCGTCATCGCCTTCATCTTCACCGTAGTCGCGGTATTGGGCTTTCAGGGCGTATTCAACCTGCCCGTCAAGATCTGGATGTGGTGGAGCATCGAAGCGGCCGCCTACCTGCTGATCGGTGGCATTGCGCTCGGTTGGGTAGCGCAGAAGCTTTCTCCTGCCAAGAGCTAGGGATTGATAATGAGAAACGGCCCTGGTCCGGCAAGGACCGGGGCCTTTTCTTTTGCCTGCATCAATAATTGAACATGAACCTGGATCGCCTCGACGCAAATTACCCATCGAAACGCGCGCTGATCACCGGCGGTGCAAGTGGGCTGGGTCTTGCCACCGCCGGGTTGCTCGCCGCGCGCGGCTGGCGTATTGCCTTGCTTGATCGCGACGCGGCGCGCCTCGCGGCTGCCGCTGCGGATCTGCGCGCAGCCGGCAGCCCGATGTGCAAGTCCTATCCGCTGGACACGACCGACGAGGCGGCCGTGAAGTCCGCGGTCGATGATTTCGCGGCGCGTTGCGGCGGGCTCGATTTCGCGATGAACTCGGCGGGCGTCGCTGTCGCCGGCGGCATGATTGAGACGCCTGCGGCGGACTGGGCCTGGATCATGAACATCAACGTGCTGGGGGTCGCGCATTCCTGCCGCGCGGAGTTGCCGCAGCTCGTTGCATCGGGCGGCGGCATCATCATCAATATCGCGAGTGCCGCCAGCTTCGCTTCCGGCAGCCAGATGAGCGCCTACAACGCCTCCAAGGCCGCCGTCGTGGCACTTTCGGAAACGCTGTACCAGGAATTCGCGGACCGGAAAGTGCATGTCGCGGCCGCGATGCCGGGATTCTTTCGCACGCGGCTGATGGATCATGCCCGCGCTCCCGCGGACGCGGCCGGATTCGCGCAGAAGATGATGCAGGCGTCCAATCTCGAGGCTGATGTGGTCGCGCTCGAAATCGTCTCGCGTGCGGCGGCCGGCGCGACGCACATCGTGCTGCCGGCGCGCTATCGCTGGCTGTGGCGCTTCAAGCGCCTCGCGCCGCGCGCATACTTGCGCTGGATGGTGTCATTCAGCCGGCGCTACGCCCGGCGCGCCGGAAAGTGAGGGCTTTATGTATCTGCTGATCAAGTTGCTGCACATCGTCGCGGTCATCGCCTTTCTCGGCAATATCGCAACCGGTCTCTTCTGGCACGTCCACGCGGCGCGAACCCGCGATCCGCGGCTCCTTGCACACACCATGGACGGCATCATCAGGAGCGACCGGCTGTTCACCATGCCGGGCGTCATCGTGATCATTACGACGGGTGTCTTCGGGGCGATCAGTGGCGCACTCCCGCTGCTGCGCACCGGCTGGATCGCGTGGACACTGATCCTGTTCGCGATCTCAGGCCTGATCTTCATGTTCCGTGTCGTACCATTGCAGCGGCAACTGCGCGCGCTTGCGCAGGTGGGCATGGCGGGCGGATTCGACTATGCGGACTATCACCGCATGGCGCGGCGCTGGGAAATCTGGGGTGCCGCAGCGTTATTGACGCCGGTCGCGGGTCTCGTGCTGATGGTCCTGAAACCCGCGCTCTGAGCGCCGGGCACAGCTCGCTACTTGAGGGCGCGCAATGATTCGAGCGTCGTCTGGCGCAGCGTGTCGATCGCCCCGTCGATGCGGTCATATGCTTCGTCATTCTCGGCGAGCCCCGCCGCATCGGCCTCCCAGACGGTCCTCAATTCACCGGCATCGCGGACCACGGTCGCGGGCATCAGCGCTGCAAGGTCATTGATCGTCAGCATGTCGGCCCAGCCCATGCGTGGGTCCCCGCGCTGGTCGCCCTCGGCGAAATGGGCGTAGAAGATGATCTGCTGAAGCGACCCGATCTCGGTCAGCAATTCGAAGCCAGCGGCCCGGATGTTGCGGTTCCGCTCGGTCCGCTCATTGCGCCAGGTGTTGTAACCGAGTGCTGACAGCGCGATGACCAGGCTGATGAGCGCCACCATGTTATTGCGGAACTGTTCGCGTATGTCCGGCATGGGGCGATGTTAGCGCAGCCGCGAAGGCGCTAGTATTCCGCGTGACACCCGGGGGGGAACCAATGGCCAGGCTCGAAGATAGTGGGAACAAGGGCCTTCCGAAGCCGCCCGCACCGCCACGCCGCGGTTCGAATCCGTGGACGCTCTCTGCGACCGCGCGCAAGCCGGAACCCCAGTCTCAGCCGATGACCCAGCAGTTGCTCGAAGAATTGATCAGCCAGGCGCCTGTTCACGAGACTTCTGCACACGAGGCACCTGCGCACGAAGAGGCGCCACCACCGGCCGCTGCGTCACGCGGGCGTCCAGGATTCCTTTTCCTGGCCATCGCGGGCGTCATGATCGTGATCGCGCTCCGGGTATTTTTCGAGGCGCGCGCAACGGGCGACTGGGCGAAGCTGATCGGGCCGCTGGTCCTGATCGCGTTCATCGCGCACGGCTGGTGGCGGGCGCGACAGCGGCGCGAGGCGAATAAATCTAGGACGGATTGAGCGGGAGTTTCCAGACCAGCGTCTGGTTGTTGGCCGGCATCTGGTGGTCCGCCAGCAGCGTAAGCCCGATGCCGCGCGCAAGCGCGTCCACCGCTTCGAAATCACGAATGCCGCTTTCCGGATCGCGTGCGTGCAGCATTTCGTCGAAGGACGCGTTGCTCGCCGAGGTGTATTTCCCCGCGTAGCGGAACGGACCGTAGATCGCGAGAACGGCGCCGGGCTTCAGGATCGCCGGAAGATTGGCGAAGAATGCCCCGACTTCTCGCCAGCTCATGATGTGCAGCGTGTTCGCCGTGAACACGCCGTCCATGCGCCGGACGTCCCAAGGCGGGTGGGTGACGTCGAGCTCGACCGGCGCACGCAGATTTTGCGGTCCCTCGTGGACGATGCGCTTGCGCAGGCCCGGCATCTCGTCCAGGCGTTCGCTTGGCTGCCAGACGATCCAGGGCATTTCATTCGCGAAATGCACGGCATGCTGGCCCGTGCCGCTGCCGATCTCGAGGATACCCGTGCATCCCGCAAATGCCCCGCGCAGCACCTCGAGTATCGGGCCCTTGTTGCGCTCGCAGGCGTCGGAATGCGGAAGCATCGGCGAATTATCGCGCACTATTTCAGGCGAGCGCGAGGTCCCAGGCCGAAGCCAGTAGCGCCATCGCGGTCAGGCCGGCCGCCCATTGCAGGCCGCTGCGGCCGGGTGGCGGCATCGGGAGTCGCGCGCAAATGGCGCCGACGCCTGCGCCGACCACGAACCCGACAAGGTGGGCGAGCAGATCGGTGTTTTCGCCACCGGTGCCGGTGAATGCCAGCAGTGCGATGCCGCCGATCAGCGGAGCGGTCCTGCGCATCCACGGTGACCAGTTCCTCATGTGCCGGCGCCAGCCATAGGCTGCGACCAGGCCGAGTGCTGTGAACACGGCCGTGGATGCGCCCAGCAGGTAGTGATTGGGCGGATGCAACAGCGCATCCACGCCATAGGCGATGCTGCCTCCCAGCAGGATCAGGAGCCACGCGACGCCCGGCCCGAAGAGACGCGCGGCGGGATAGCCGAACAGTGCGCCGAAGGCGAGATTGGACAGGAGATGCGGCAAGTCGGCGTGCAGCGTCAATGCCGTCACCACGCGCCAGGCTTCGCCGCGCCCCAGAAAGCCGGCGTCGAGTACGCCCGCGGTGTGCCAGTTCTTGCCGCCCAGGTGCAGGGCGGCGGCCAGCGTGACCGCAATCAGCACCAGCGCATAGCCGAAGACGCCATACAGGGCGTGGGGATGGTTCGGCCAGACCACCGGCGCTGGGGGCGGGCGGCGGTTTTCACGCAGGTAATGCTGGAGTTCGAATGCCGCGCGGGCGTGATCGGCGGGCAGGACCCAGAGACTGGAACCGTCGACGGTGGTGCGCCGTTCATAGGGGATGCCGACCGAGTCCAGCACCAGCGCCCAGTCGGCGCAGGCTGAGGGCGAAAGCTCGCTGGTCAGGGGTATCAATGGCACGGGAACCGCAATCATGGCCGGATGGTCTGCCTACATGGTGCCTAACGGAAAGGTATCAACTAAAGTAGCGCCCATGTACGCAGAAAAGCGCGAGCAGACCCCGCAACCGGATGAGCAACTCGGTCGCTGGATACTCGGCGGGCTGGCCCTGATTGCGATCGGCGTCGGCATCTGGTTCTGGCAGAAACGGCAGTCGGTCGAGGATGTCCCGCCGGTCACCGACGAGGCGATTGCGACCGACGACGCGCGGATTCTCAATCCCATTGACGCCGCCGCGGATGACGGCACGAACCTGTCGGCCGCAGACCGGATTACGGCGCTGGTCGGCGCACCGCGCTTTGCATCCCTGTTCATCACCGATGACATCGTCAGGCGCATGGTTGCCACGGTGGACAATCTGCCGCGCCAGAAAGTCGCGATGCAGCTTTCGCCGGCCAAGCCACCGGCCGGCCACTTCATCACCGCGGGCGGCGAGGACAATCCGGTTCTCGGCGCCGCGAATTTCGAGCGTTATGCAGGCTGGATCGAGCTGGTCGATTCGCTCGATCCGGACGCGACATTCCAGTTGTACCGGCAGCTTTATCCGCAGTTCCAGGCGGCATACGAGAGCCTCGGCAACCCGGACGGCTATTTCAACGACCGCGTGATCGAGGTCATCGACCACCTGCTCGCGATGCCGGAGCCGCCGGCGACGATCGCGCTTGCCCGGCCCAATGTGCTCTATGAGTTCGCCGATCCTGCGCTCGAGGCGGAATCAGCGGGCCGCAAATTGCTGCTGCGCATGGGCCCGGGCAATGCGGCGCGCGTCAAGATGAAGCTGCGCGACTTGCGCGACCGGATCGCCGCGAAGAAGCGCTGAACCGGGCTGCTGTCCTTGCCGGGCAACGCGAGCTAAGCTCGACAGGGTGTCCGGAATGAGAATGCGATTTGCCGAGCTTGTACCGCGACCTTTCCGGATCGCGCACCTGGCCTGGGCGATTCTGATCCTCTCGGGATGCGTCGTTCTGGTGACGATGGGCGGCGGTCATCCTCCGCCGATGATCTTCGTGCCGCCGCTGCTTGCGGCGGGGATACTCGGGCACTTGTTGCTGGTGTTCGTCGCTTGGCTGTTGCACAAGGGTCGTGCGCGCGCCGGCGTTGCAATGGTTGAACCCGCGCGCTGGCCGATTGAGCTCGGTCTGATCGCACTGGTGATGGGCGTGATCGCGATCGCTGCAATCGCGATCACGGTCGGAGAGATTGCGCGGCTGTGGAGCAATCCGCTCGAGTGGGCGCTGCTTGCAATTGTGGCCGCGGCTCACGCTGCCGCATTCGTCATGCTGCTGCTTCGTATCGGCGCAGCACGCTTCCTGATTGCCGCCGTTGCGCTCGGCTGGGGGCTGGCGCTTGTGTTGCAGGTTGGCGAAGCGCGACCCGGCGAGCTGCCGATTGCAATCGTCCTGATTGGCGGGCTCGTGGCGATTGCCGTCTATGTGTTGCGCGCAGGGCGCATCCGCGCGGTTCTCAGATAAGAAAACGGGCGCCGAAGCGCCCGTTTTCCGCAGTGCCTCCGGCCGGAGCCAGAGATTTGATCAGGCTGCTTTCTTCGCCCTGGTCCAGCGCTCAGCCTCGAACTCCTTGTTCAGCGGTGTTCTGAGGATGTTGTTCGTGTAGTTCGACAGCGTCTTCATGGACACGCCGAGTATCACGTCCAGCATCTGCGCGCGGGTGTAACCGGCGTCGATGAAGGTCTTGACCGCCGAGTCATTGACCCAGCCGTGGCTGCGGATGACCGTGCGGACGAAGTTGGCAAGAATCTCGAGCTTCGCGTCTGGCAGCTTGCTGCCGGTGCGGAGCGCTTCGATGATCGGTGCCGGCACCTTGATGGCGCCGCGTGCGATCGTGGAATGTGCGCTCACGCAGAACTCACACTCGTTTTCGACTGAAACGGCCAGCGCGACGACCTGCTGTTCGATCGGCGAGAGGCTGCTCTTCGTGAACAGATCGGACAGCGTCAGATAGGCTTTCAGTGCGACCGGCGAATCCGCCAGGCCAGCGTACTGATTGGGGACGAAACCGAGTTCTTTCCGGGATGCCTCAAGCATCGGCCGCGAGGCCTCCGGGGCAGTCTCGATCGTGTGCATTTTGAAATGGGTCATGTGTATTCCTCTGTCTTTTACGAATTAACCCATCCATGATAGGATGTATCAGTAGTACTTACAATGCTCGAAAATACGTAAAACATGACTAAGAGTACTGATTTAGATCTAATATCGGAACTATTGGAGACATCGCGCCTGAAAGCGACGGTATTCGCTAATCCGCGCGGTTTCGGCGCATGGCAGATCGTCGGCACGTCGACGAGCCCGGTGTTTCATCTGCTGGCGCGCGGCGCCTGCTGGCTGCACTCCGAGGATCGCCGGCCGCTGCCGCTTTCCGCAGGCGACCTGGTCGTGATGCTGCGCGGTGGCCGCCACATCCTGTCGGCGCGCCCGGAAGTGGACGGCGAGGAAACGCGCCTGCCGCAGCGAGCGTCGGGCGATGAGCCGGTCACCGAACTCATCTGCGGCCGCTTCGATTTCGGCGACGCGCTTGCAGGCGAGATCCTGGATGACCTGCCTGACCTCCTGGTCATCCGAAATGACTCGACGCGCCTGGAGGGACTTGCGCGCCTGCTGGCAGTGGAGGCAGCTACCGAAGCGCCGGGCCGGCAGGTTGCGCTCGACCGGCTATCGGACCTCCTGTTCATCGCCGTGCTGCGCCACCTGATGGAGCGCGGCGCGATCACGCGCGGACTGCTCGCAGCCCTGACCGACGTCAAGTTGTCACATGCACTCGCCGCGATGCACGGCGATCCTGCACAAAGCTGGACACTGCAGTCGCTGGCGCAGCGCGCCGGCATGTCACGCACGGTTTTCACGAAGCGCTTTCACGCATTGATGGGCACGACGCCGCTGCGCTGGCTTACGCGCCTGCGAATGCACAAGGCGCAGGCGCTGCTGGCGCCGGGTGGGCGTCCGGTCGGAAGCGTGGCCGCGGAAGTCGGCTACGAAAGCGAGGCAGCATTCCGTCGCGCCTACGGCAAATGGCGCGCGGCACGCCCGGTCAATCGCTAGGCAAGGTCTTCCAGACTCCTTCCCTGCGCGGATCCGCAGCGCCATCGAGCTGCCCGTCTTCATGCACGACGACACAGTGCAGTCCCGACTCTTCACCGCGCCCGGGCTTGATCGTGATGCCGCGCGTTGCGAGGCCGGCGATGACTTTCGGCGAGAGCTTGGATGCTTCCCCGAAAAACTCATCGCCACGCGCAATCATGTTCGGCAGGTCGATCGCCTGCTGCAGCGCCAGTTTCCAGGCCAACAGCCCGACCAGCGTCTTGGCGTTGTAGCCAAGGATTGCCGTGCCGCCCGGCGAGCCCAGCGCCGCGACCAGGTTTCCTTCCCGATCGAGCACGATGACCGGCGCCATCGAAGAACGCGGGCGTTTGCCACCCGCCACCGCATTCGCTACCGGCAGCCCATCGATCACCGGGCGGTAGGAGAAATCGGTGAGCTGGTTATTCAGCATGAAGCCACCCACCGCGCGCCCCGAACCGAAAAGCGATTCGACCGTGGTCGTCATCGACGCCACATTGCCTGCGGCATCCACCACAACAAAATGGGATGTGCCTGCAGCTTCGTTTGTCGCATCAGTGCCGCGTTGGATCGGCGCGGGAGAACCTGGGGCAGGAGCAGGACCAGCAGTGGCGCCGATCAACGCGGCTCTGAGGACGATGTAATCGGGGTCGAGCAGACCGGCAACAGGTACTTCCACGAATGCAGGATCGGCGACGTAGCGGTCACGGTCCGCGTACATCAGGCGGCTTGCCTCGGCGAAAAGGAACCAGGCTTGCGGATCGCCGGGGCCGCGCAGCGCGATATCGGTGCGATCGAGTATCGCGAGCAGTTGCAGCAGGGAAACACCGGACGACGGCGGCGGCGGCACGCAGACGACGTAGACGAGAAATGGCCCACACAGCGGATCGCCGATGCCCGGCTGGTAAGCGGCGAAATCCCGCGCCGACAATGTTCCAGGTCGCGGCTCGGCGTGCGTGCGCGCGATGATGGCGTCGCTGATCGGCGGTTCCAGCAATGCGCGCGGGCCGCGCGTCGCGACCTGTCGCAGCGTGGCTGCGTAGGCAGTATTCATCAGGCGCTCGTCGGCCTGCACCGGCCTGCCGTCATTGCCGGAGAAGAGCGCGCGTACATCGGGCTCCGCGGCCTGTGGAAAGTTGCTGTTCGCGAAACGCGCCAGACGCTGCGGCACCGGAAATCCGGACTCGGCGGCGCGGATCGCGGGCTCGAACAGCCGTTGCCAGGGCAGGGCGCCGTGGCGCGCATGGACGGCGCCCAGCATCGCGATTGCCCCAGGCACGCCGGTCGATCGTCCCGACAACACCGCTTCGCGATAGGAAAGCGGCGCGCCGTTTTCATCGAGGAACATGCCTGGCGAAGCGGCAGCGGGCGCAGTCTCGCGGCCGTCGAATGCCGTGACGCGCTTCGTTGCCGCATCGAAGTACAGCAGGAATCCGCCGCCGCCCAGACCAGAGCTCTGCGGCTCGACCAGCCCCAGCATGGACTGTACGGCGACTGCGGCGTCCGCCGCGCTGCCGCCGGCCGCAAGGATCTCGAGCCCGGCATCGACGGCCATCGGATTCGCGGCTGCGACACCGGCTTCGTGAAGGACGGGTGCTTCGTGCTGCGCGGGCAGCTGAGCGCAGGCCGCAAGCCAGATCGCTGCCAGCGGCAGCAGGCGGCGAATGGCGGGGATCGCTTTCAGACGACCGGCGGCTGCGACGGCCTGGAGCATCTTGTGGGAAATCTTCATCGCGGTTCGCCGCCAATCAAGGGCTTGCGTGTTGGCAACGGCTGAGGATAGCAGGATCCGCGTGCCCACCCGAGGCTCCGCAGGGACTGTTTCAATTCTTGTCAGGAGGTGTAATCTTTGGTCGTGGACAAGCCGTAGGAGGAACCTGCCAATGCACGACGAGTTGACCACGCTGCCCGGTGTCGGGCCCGCCATCGCGGCGGATCTCAGGCACCTCGGCATTCACTCGATCCGGGATCTCGCTGAATCAAACCCGGAACAGCTCTACGCCAGACTTCGCAATATCACCGGCCACGAACAGGAACCCTGCCTGCTCTATACGTTTCGCTGCGCTACTTATGCCGCGCGCACGACGGAGCCGCAGGAAGAACTGTTGAAGTGGTGGAACTGGAAAGACCGCACGCTCGACGACTGACACGCCGAATCTGAAAGGGGACGCTTCCCTTTTCCCGGGGGGGGAAGGGAAGCGTCCCCTTTGTTCGTCTGGAACCGGCGGTCCTGGCACCTCAAAAACCAGACCTGAAGCACACAAAATCTCTTTTAAACCAAAGGATTTGCTGCCGGCAGGCGTCCAACTAGACATGGCTGACATGGTTCATGTCGACCGGGCGGTGGCTCGCAGGATCCTGGCCGGCGACGAGGCCGCTTTCCGGGAGCTGTTCGACCGCTTTTTCCCGCGGTTGTACCGCTTCGCGCTGGCGCGGCTGGACCGGGACCAGGAGGCCGCTAGCGATGTCGTGCAGGAAACCTTCTGCAAGGCTGTCGAGCGTCTCGAGCAGTATCGCGGCGAGGCGGCGCTCTACACCTGGTTCTGCCAGATCTGCCGCAACGCGATCGCAGATCACTATCGCCGACGGCAAAGGGGCGCGGAGCGCGTCGTGCTGCTGGAAGACCAGCCGAATGCGCGGGCGATACTCGAGGCCCTCGCGGCACCTGCCGATGACGAACCCGACACCGGCGTTTGGCGGCAGCAGGTGCACCGGGTCGTCGAGGCGACACTCGATGCCTTGCCGGGGCATTACGGCGAAGTGCTCGAATGGAAGTACGTGGACGGAGAGTCGGTCGAGGAAATTGCGCGCCGCCTCAAGCTCGGGCCAAAGGCGGCGGAATCATTGCTGACACGCGCGCGCGGCGCATTCCGCGCTGCCATCTCGGATCTCGCCGGCGCGGCGGATGAATTGACGGGATCGCTGGGCGGGAGCCCGGGGTAGGAACATGGAACACGAATCACAGGAACCCAGGAACGGCCGCGATCTTGTCGCAGCGCTTATTCGCGCGGCGGGCCGTCGCACGGAACCGCCCGCGGATGCCTACCAGCAGGTGCTGACGGCGGCGACCGCGGCGTTTCGCGAAAAGACCGCGAAGCGGCGCACGCGGAATGTGTTGCTCTGGGCAGCCGCGGCGAGTGTCGCCGCGATCGTGATCACGCTGTCGATGCAGTGGAACATGCCCTCCACGAAGTCTCAGTTCGCCACCGTCGCGCGTGTCGTCGGATCCGCGGAGTTGGCGACCGATGGTGACTGGCAACCGATGACCAGGTCGAGTGGTGGGCTGGAAAGGGGCGCCAGGCTTCGCACGCTGGCCGGCGGCGGTGTTGCGCTTGCACTCGATGGCGGTGCGTCACTGCGCCTCGCCGCCGCGACCGAAGTGCAGCTGGACGGACCGCGTCGGATCCTGCTGCGGTCCGGCAAGCTCTACCTGGACAATTTCGGGAGCGTCGGCACCGGCTACCAGATTGAGACTCCTGCGGGCACTGCGCGAGATGTCGGCACCCAATTCGAACTGCGTGTCAACGACGGCGTGCTTCGGTTACGCGTGCGCGAAGGCAGCGTCGAAATCGACCGGGCCGGACGGCACATCGGCAGCTCTGCCGGCGAGCAGCTCGATATCGACGTGCTGGGCGGTGTCACGCGCTCATCGATAGCTGCGACCGACGCGGAATGGCAGTGGGTCGAAACGATTGCCCCGGCGCCGGACATCGAAGGCAAGCCTGCCAGCGTACTGCTCTCCTGGGTTGCCCGCGAGACTGGCCGGCAGCTGCACTATGAATCCACGACTGCGGAGAATCGCGCGGCCACCGTGATATTGCACGGCAATATCCGCCATCTCGCCCCGCTCGCTGCCCTCGACGTGATGCTCGCGACCACCGATCTCGAATATTCGCTGATCGGCGATACAATGGAGGTCCGCACCCGCAACGAGCACTGACGCAGGTAGTGAAGAAACTGACGCTGCTGCTGGCCTGCCTGCCGGGCGTCGTCGAAGCTGCGGCATACCAGGGAGAGACCCTAGAGCAGGTGCTCGAGCAATTGCGCGCGGGCGGGATCGCGCTTTTCTACAGCAGCGACCTCGTGAAACCCTGGATGCGCATCGAACGCGAGCCAACGGCCACCGAGCCGCGCGCGTTGCTCATCGAAATCCTCGCACCGCACGGCATCACCGTCAGTGACGGCCCCGACGGCGCCCTGATTCTCGTACGCGAAGTCCAGCGTTCGCCGCGCCAGGCGGCGCCCGGGGCGCCGCATCGACCTGCACCGACACCGCTCGACGCAGTTGTGGTCAGCGCGAGTTCCTACCTGTTTGGGGGCGAGGCAACCCAGCTCCCGGCGGTATTCAATGCCGGCGACCTCGAGATGCTGCCCGACATCGGCGAAGACCCGTTGCGTGCGGTGTCGCGCCTGCCGGGCGTTGCGCGCCAGGATTTCTCCAGCCGCGTTCACCTGCGTGGCGGTACCGACGAGGAAACGCTGGTTCGTTTCGACGACCTGCGGCTGTACGACCCATTCCACTTCAAGGACTTCTACGCCATCTTCAGCGCGATCGATCCGGGTATCGTCAGCGACATTCGCGTCTATACGGGCGGCTTTCCCGTGACCTTCGGCGATCGCAGCAGCGGCGTCGTGGAAGTCTCGCCGCGCCTGCCGGGGCGGCAGCCGCATGGCCAGGCGGAATTTTCCCTTTTCACCACGGGTGTTTCGCTCAACGGTTCGTACAACGAAGGCGCCGGTGACTGGGCCGTGGCCGCTCGACGCAGCAACCTGGACCTGTTCTTCGATCTGGCAAGCCAGTCTCTCGGCGAGCCGGACTACCACGATCTCTTCGCCCATGCCGGCCACCGCATCAATGACAAGTTTGCGATCTCCGCGAATGTCCTTACGTTCGTTGACCAGATCAAGGCCACCGACACCGACCAGGAGGAAACCGCACGCGCCGAGTACAAGGATGCCTACTACTGGCTGCGCCTGGACTTCGGAGCGCTCGACGATTTTGGTGGCCGGATGCTCGTCGCGCGCACGGAACTGGGCAGCGAACGCATAGGCACAACCGATCTTCCGGGTATCACGGCCGGTTCCTTGAGCGATGAGCGTGACTTCAAAATCAACTCGATCCAGGCAGATGCCTGGTGGCGGCCGGGCACGCGCTCGGTGCTCCAGGCGGGTGCCGAATGGCGCCAGTTGAGCGGGCAATACCGCTACACGGACGATGCCGCATTCGAGCTCCTGTTCCTGACGCCGGGTGCGCCAACGCTGGCGACGCGCGCAAGCTCGGCCCTGTTGCGTCCTTCCGGTCACCAGGCAGGCGCGTACGTGAACTGGCGCTTCGAGCCCACGAATACACTGACAACTGATCTGGGATTGCGCTGGGACCGCGAAACGCTCGCCGCCGGGGACGGCTCGCAGATCAGTCCACGCGCAGTCCTGATGTGGCGCCCGCGAATGGACACGCGCCTGCGCCTTTCCTGGGGCCGCTATTTCCAGGCCCAGGGCATCAACGAACTGCGCGTATCGGACGGCGCGCGGCTTTTTTCGCCGGCGCAGCAGGCGACGCACAAGGTCGCCAGCATCGAGCACGATTTCACGCCCGCGCTGACCTTGCGTCTGGAGGCCTATCGCAAGGACTACAAGAATGTCCTGCCTCGCTACGAGCTCCTGATGAACACGCTGGTCGTGCTGCCGGAGCTGAGACCCGATCGCATCCGCATCGCCCCGGATTCCGCGGAGGCGGAGGGCGCCGAGATTTCATTGAATTACGGTGCCGGTGCCTTCAATGGCTGGCTGAGTTTCAGTTCGTCGAAAGTGCATGACCGCGTGGACGGACAGAACCTGCGCAGGCGCTGGGACCAGCGCAATTACGCGAGCGGCGGCCTCAGCTGGCGCGGTGCCAGTTGGGAAGCATCCGTCGCCGGCACCTGGCATACAGGCTGGCGGACGACTGCGCTCCAACTTGAAACGCTGGACCCGTTTCCGCTGATCACCGTGGGCCAGCGTAATGCCTTGCGCCTGTCCGATTTCGCAAGCATCGACATGCGCATTGCGCGACGCTTCGACCTGGGAACAGCCGGTGAATTGACGGCCTTTGTCGAGCTCAACAACCTGTTGAAGCGAGGCAACCAATGCTGCGTCGATTACCAGATCGAGACAGAGTTCGACCCCGCCATATTCGATGTCGAGGTCCAGCATTCCTTGCCGCTGATTCCCTCAGCCGGCTTCACCTGGAAGTTCTGAAAAAAGAAGGCCCCCGGATGGGGGCCTTGGTATCCGTCGAAAGGATTCAGATTGCCGTGCAGCAGCTCAGCTCGCAGGCATCGCGGCCGGAGCTGGCGCAGGCGCCTGGTCCGAATTCCAGATGTCGCGGACGATGTACCACTTGCCTTCCTTCTTCTGCAGGGCTTCCATGTAATTGCCGCCATCGACCTTTGCACCAGAGGCGTCGCTGACCGAATAAGGCCCAGAATGCCAGGCGAGGTCGCCCGACATGCCGACGCTGTCCCCGTGCTCGATGGTCATCATCACTCCCGCAGCCTTGGCGGCAGCGCTGTCAGTGACGATGTACTCGCGAATCGCGTCACGGCCGATCACCGCCTGCATGCCTGGCGGCATGACGACAGCATCATCCGAATACAGGTTCGCCACGCCGTCAGCGTCGCCGGCGTTGTAGGCAGTCGCCCAGGCCCTGGATCCATCGCGGATTTCGCTCTCGTCCGCTGCCGTGTTCTTGGCTGCCTGCTGGCAGGCCGCGAGTGCAAGCGTTCCCGCCGCAGCAATAGCGACGATTTTCAGAATGTTCACGATTTCCCCTTTAGCAGTGTTTGATCGACTGGCCGCCGTTTTCGGCGACCATGTACCATCTTACTCCCTCCGGGGGAGACCATGCGCGACCTGACCCAGGGCCCGATATCGGGCAATTTGCTGCACATGGCCGTGCCGATCGCCGTCGGCATGCTGGCGCAGACGCTCTATTTCCTGGTCGACCTTTATTTCGTCGCGCAGCTGGGCGATGCCGCAATCGCGGGTGTCAGCGCGGCGGGCATCGCGATGTTCCTCGTCATGGCGCTGACCCAGATGCTCGGGGTCGGCACGGCAGCGCTGGTCTCGCAAGCAGTCGGGCGCAAGGACCCGGAGGACGCCAATCTGGTCTTCAACCAGTCGCTGGCGCTTGCCGCGATCTGCGTCATGGCGACACTGGTCGGCGGCTATGCGGTGACCTCTGCCTACATGTATTCGATCGGTGCGGACGCGGCAACGGCTGACGCTGGCATCAGTTATCTCTACTGGTTCCTGCCAGGGCTTGCGCTGCAATTCGTATCGGTCGTGATGATGTCGGCGCTGCGCGGCACCGGCGTGGTGAAGCCGACCATGATCGTGCAGATGGTCACGGTGCTGTTGAATATTGTGCTCGCGCCGGTGCTGATCGCAGGCATCGGCACCGGGCGGCCGCTCGGGGTCGCAGGCGCGGGCCTTGCGAGCACGATCTCGATTGCCGCCGGCGTGCTGCTGCTGTCGTTCTATTTCGTGCGTCTTGAAAAATACGTGCATTTCCGCGCCGGCCTGTGGCGACCGCGATTCGCCGTGTGGGGCCGCATGCTGAACATCGGCTTGCCGGCCGGCGGCGAGTTCGCGCTGATGTTCGTTTACATGGCGGTGATCTACTGGGTGATACGCGACTTCGGCGCGGCAGCCCAGGCCGGCTTCGGCGTCGGCACGCGCCTGATGCAGGCGATCTTCCTGCCGGCGATGGCGATTGCCTTCGCCGCCGGACCGATTGCGGGCCAGAATTACGGGGCCAGGCAATTTGCGCGCGTGCGCGAGACCCTCCGCACCGCGGCCATCACCAGCAGCTTCCTGATGCTGGCGCTGACGCTGGTCTGCCAGTGGAATCCCGGCTGGATGGTTGCGAAATTCACGAGTGATCCCGAGGTGATCGCAGTCGGCTCGGACTTCCTGCGGGTCATCTCGTGGAATTTCGTGGCCTCGGGGCTCATCTTCACCTGCTCGGGAATCTTCCAGGGCCTTGGCCACACCTGGCCCGCGCTCGCGAGCACCTCGTCGCGAATCCTGACCTTCGTGCTGCCCGCGATCTGGCTCTCGACGCTGCCGGGCCTCAAGCTCGATCACGTCTGGTTCCTGTCGGTTGCGAGCGTCGCGACGCAGGCGATCATCAGCCTGGTGCTGCTCCGCCGCGTGATGCGCGAGCGGCTCAACTAGACGCAGAAAAGCCCCGCTCCAGGGCCCCCGATCCGGCGATTCGCCTCTCCCGGAAGCTTCCGGCGGCCCAAAAATCCCACGGCCTAATGTGACGTGCTGCGCGCTTTTCGATGCACGATTCTGCGGGATTCACCCGGCCTTATGTAAATGTGACCCGGCGCAGGCCGCCCGCCGCCCACACCCGCAAAACTTGCAAGTGGAATGCGGCGCCGATATCGGGCCGCAGATGTTGAGGTGGCCGCTATCTTCAAATCGTCGCGCAACGCGGGGCGTTGGCCGTGCGCAAATGCCAGTGAGATCAGGGCCGGTATCGGCCCTGTCCGCGTTCATGATTGCGCGGCCCCGGCAGCTCATTTCCTGCGCGCAGCGCGCAGGTGGTTGCTGTGCTGCCTGCTCCTCGTGTGTTCGCCGGCATTCGGCGCCGTAGCGGTAGATGCCACCTCGACCGGCCAGACGACGAGCGCAAGCGTCACGGTCTCACATACGACTTCAGGCTCAAGTCGACTGATGCTGGTCGGTGTCTCGATCACCAAAGAGACCGGCGGCGTACCGACCGTCAGCGCAACCAGTAACTACAACGGCACGACGCTGACCTTTGTGGGTGCGCTTTCCACCTCCGACAGCAAGGGACGGGTCGAGATCTGGCGCCTGCTGGCGCCAGCGACCGGAACCAATAACCTGACGATTAACTTCAGCGCTACGCCCGATGGCGCGACGGTTGGCGTGATGACATTCACGGGCGTCGACCAG
>JAQBHG010000122.1:0-54466 GCA_032127975.1 Steroidobacteraceae bacterium | reverse complement strand
GGAGGATGCATCGCTCGGTATCTCACAGGCCTCCGTCGTTGACGATGCGGAGAAGCTCCGCGAGCGCATTGAATTTATTCACGAGCACACGAATTCCGATGCCCTGGTCGAGGAATTCATCGAGGGCAGAGAGCTCTATGTCGCGATGCTCGGCAACGAACGGATCAAGACACTGCCACCCTGGGAGTTCATATTCGGGGAACTTGCGGACAGCAGGGCCGCCATCGCGACTCGCAAAGCCAAGTGGGACCCGGCCTACCAGGAGCGCCACAATCTGACGAGCCGCGCGGCCAAGGACCTGCCCGAGGGCCTGGCCGAGAAGCTCGACCGCCTGGCCCGCCGCATTTACCGCGCGCTGCACATGTCGGGTTATGCGCGAGTGGACTTTCGCCTGCGCGCCGACGGCACGCCATTCGTCCTCGAAGCCAACGCCAATCCGAACCTCGAGGAGGACGAGGATTTTGCGTGGGCAGCGGAGCACGCGGGCATCGACTACGCGGCGCTGCTTGAACGCATCATTGCGCTCGGCTGCGCGTACCGCGCCGAATGGCGGGAGGACTAGTCCGAGGCCGCGGGCCAGGGCAGGCAGGGGCGACTATCTGTAACCCTTCGCCTGCAGCGAAAACAGATGCGCGTAATGCCCATTCATGTGCATCAAGTCGTCGTGACCGCCGCGCTCGATGACGCGTCCGTCCTGCAGGACGGCGATCTGGTCGGCCATGCGCACCGTGGAGAAGCGATGCGAGATCAGTATCGCAACGCGGCCTTTCGTCAGCGTGCGGAAGTGCTCAAATATGGTTGCCTCGGCTCCCGCGTCCATCGCCGCGGTCGGTTCGTCGAGCACCAGGATGTCGGCGCGCGAGCGCATGAAGGCGCGTGACAGCGCGATTTTCTGCCATTGGCCGCCAGACAGTTCGCGGCCGTCGTTGAACCATTTTCCGAGGGGCGTCCGATAGCCCTGTGGAAGCATGTCGACGATCGGCGTCGCCAGGCCTTTTTCGCCGGCCTCACGCCAGCGTTCCTCGTCATCGAAGTACCGCACGTCGCCGGCGCCAATATTCTCCCCGAGCATGAGCTGATAACGCGTGAAGTCCTGGAAGATCACGCCGATGCGATCGCGCAACGCGGCCTCGGCCCATTCGCGCAGATCACGCCCGTCGAGGGTGACGCGTCCGGCGGTCGGCACGTACAGCCGGGTCAGCAGTTTAATCAGGGTCGTCTTGCCTGAGCCGTTTTCGCCGACCAGGGCAAGCGATTCGCCCGGCTTGATGTGCAGGTTCACGTCGACAAGTGTTGGCCGCTCGGCGCCCGGATAGGTGAAGCTGACATTCTCGAACCGAATACCATCTTCGGGCCTGGGACCGCGAATGGCCGCGCCCATGCGGTCATCGACTGGTGTTTCAAGATACTCGTAAAGCGTCGACAGATAGAGGTTGTCTTCATACATGCCGCCGACGGCGGAAAGAATTGCCGACACGGCCGACTGTCCCTGCCGGAACAGCATCAAGTACATGGTCATCTGGCCGAGCGTGATGCGGCTCGCGATCGCAGTGAGGGCAATCCATGCGTAGGCTCCGTACAGTGTTGCGGTCGCGATCAGTCCGAGAAGAAAGCCCCAGGTGTCGCGGCGAATCGTCAGATCGCGATCCTCCCTGTACAGCTTGCGGAAGATGTCGCGGTATCGCCCCAGGAACAGCGGCCCGAGCCCGAAGAGCTTTACTTCTTTCGCGTGGTCTTCGCGCGCAAGTACGGTTTCGAGATACAGCTGCATGCGCGTCTCAGGTGAGCGCCACAGGAACAGGCGGAACGCCTGGCCCGAGAATCTCGTCTCCGCAAGGAATGCCGGGAGCCCGGCGGCCAGCAGCAGGAGCACCGCCCAGGGCGAAAATCTGAACAGCAGCGTACCGAAACTCACCAGCGACACCGCGTTCTGCCCCAGACCAAAGGTACGCATGACCAGTGAAAGCGGCCGGCTCGATGCCTCGCGGCGCGCGCGTGTCAGCTTGTCGTAGAAATCCGAGTTCTCGAAGTGCGCCAGCTCCAGCGTCAGCGCCTTTTCCAGGATCATGACATTGACACGCTGGCTGAGTTGAGCACGCAACAGCGACTGGCACAGGGAAATACCGCGCTGGGCGCCGGCGATGGTTGCGACAAGCAGCGCTTCCGCGCCGACCAGGACGAGTGCATTCCTGGTGAGCAAGATACGGGCCACTTCGTCGGCCTGAATCGCCGCAACGACTGCATCGACGATCAGCGCTCCCACGTATGCAACCGCCGCGGGAAGTGTGCCGGCGACGAGCGTCAGCAGCCCGAAGGCAACGGTCAACGGCCGGCTGGTGGTCCAGACCAGCTGCAGCGCACGGCGGCTATAGGCAAAGACGCCGAGAAATCCACGCGTGAGATCGGGCTTTGAAAGCGTTGGTTTGCGGGGTGGATTCAAGGGTAACGTCGACGACCCGGCACCAACTCACTTCACGTGCGCATCGAGCCAGCGCAGCACTTCCTCGTGCCATTGCAGGCTGTTGGCGGGTTTTGAAATCCAGTGATTCTCGTCCGGGAAGAACAGGAACCGGCTTTCGATGCCGCGCCGCTGCAGGGCCGTGAATGTCGCGATGCCCTGGGGGTACGGAATCCGGTAATCGAGCGCGCCATGGATTACGAGCATGGGCGTATTCCAGGCCAGCACGTCATTGGCCGGGTTGGATTTCTCATGGGCGGCGGGGTTGTCATAGTAGGGGCCGCCCTGGTCCCATTCGATGAACCACAGTTCCTCGGTTGAGTAGTACATCGTCCGGTGATCGAAAACACCCGCGTGGTTCACGAGGCAGCGGAACCCGTCGGGCCAGTTGCCGGCGATCCAGTTCATCATGTAGCCGCCGTAGGATGCGCCGAGCGCGCAGGCGTGATCACGATCCAGCCAGGGGTAGCGCTCACCCGCCGCGGCCAGCCCCTTCTGCAGGTCCAGAAGCGGCTTGCCGCCCCAGTCGCCGCTGATCGAGTCGGTGAACGCTTGGCCATAGCCCGTAGAACCGTGGAAGTCGATGAACACCGCCGCATACCCTGCGCCTGCGTAAATCTGCGGGTTCCAGCGATAGCTCCAGGTATTGGCGTAACTTGATTGCGGCCCGCCGTGCACGATGAATGCGACCGGATACGACTTGGCGGGCTCCCAGTTCCATGGCTTGACCACGTAGCCATAGACCCGTTCGCCGCCGGCGCCGGCAAAGCTGAATTGCTCCGGTTCGCCGAAGCGGACATCAGCCAGGCGCGCGGCATTCACTTCGGTCAGCCGCCTCGGTGCCGCGCGACCGGCGATGACGTACAGGTCAACAGGCGAGGTGAGACTCTGCATCGAGAACAGGATCCGGTCACCCGCCACGTCGAACTCCGTGACATTGCCGGGGCCGGTCAGCATCCGGCGCGAGCCATCCTTGAGATTGATTGACCAGATCGGGCGCTGCTCGAGATTGTCGGCCAGCGCATAGACCAGTCTCCCGTCGGCAGAGAACCGGAACGCGCCGATCGAGCGATCCCAGCCGCGCGTGGTGAAGCGCACTTGCCCGGTCGCAGCATCACGCACGACCAGATGAAAACGATCGGCCTCAAAGCCGGGCCGCTCCATCGCAATGTGCGCGAGCAGCCTGCCGTCCGGTGAAAATGCCGGCCGGGCATCCCATGCGGGACTGTCCGCGGTCAAGTTGACCGGGGCGCTATTGCCGTCGGCAGGCACGCGATAGATGTCGAAATTCGTGGACCAGGGCTCGGTGCGGCCACGGATCCGCGCTGCGAACACCACCTGGCTGCCGTCCGGGCTGAAGTCATAGTCGGGGCGGTCGCCGAATGGCTTCGAGGGCACATCTGCATCGAGTGACCCGGTCAGTGCAACCGGCGATCCAGACGCTCCGTGCTCGCCGTCGAGCGCAATCGCAAACAACTGCGACACGCGCCCGTCCTGCCACTTGTCCCAGTGCCGGACGAACAACTGGTCGTAGCGCTGCCCATGACGCTTCGCGCCTTTCTGGTCATCGAGTCGCTTCTGCGTGCAGTCGAGGTCAGTGCAGTCAGCGAAAACGTCGATTCCGAGCAGCAGCCGGTCGCCGCATGGCGAGATCCTGAAACTGCCGACGTCCAGCGGCAGACGCGTGACCTGGATCGCCTCACCCCCGGCGAGCGGCAGGTACCAGACCTGCGTCGTGCCTGAACGTGCGGACAGGAAATAGATTCCGCTGCCATCGGGCGCCCAATCGGCCGCCTTGTCGTTCTCCTCGCTGCTGGTCAGTCGGCGTGGCGCGGACTGGCCGCCGGCATCGATCAGCCAGAGGTCGCTGCGTCCGCGATCGTCCGCGAGGTCCGTTTCACGAAGCGTGTAGACGACACTTCGGCCGTCAGGCGAAAGCCGCGCTTCGGAAATGCGCCCAAACGAAACGAGATCTGCCGCAGTCAGGCCGCGGGCTGCGCCGAAGGAGGGCAGGGAGAGAATCGCCATCGCGGCGGCCATCAACAGGCGTCGCATGATTCATGGCTCCAGCAGGATTCGGGACGCCGATTCTATCAGGCGCTTGCCGCGATCCGCGGCCGGATGAGGCCGAATACGCTGGAAAAGCTGTGCAGGAATGTCGCACCCTGCAGCGGCCCGATCTCGCCGGCGCTGAACATGCCGGCGACCGGGATATTCACCTTGCGACGCAATGCCCCGGAATCATGGCCGGTATTGCCGAACATGCCGCGGCCGCGCGCGGCACAGGCGAACAGGAGCGCGGCAACGGGCGAGACATGTCCGTCGAGTGCGTCGCCGAGGCGCATCGCCAGCTCCCGCGAAGCCGCATCGCCGTCGCGTAAGTGAAATTGCACGACGGCATTCCGCACCAGTCGCGCGCCGATCCACAGCGCGCCGCTGTCCGGGTCGAGTCCCAGCACGTTCCGGATCAGGAATTCGCCGGCGCGGACCGGCTGTTGCGAACCCGGCAATGCGAGGCCGATGCACAGCAAGTCACCGAAACGATCGCGATCAGTCTCGTCGAGACTCGAGAACAACGCGGCAAGCAACTCCCTGGGTCTGCGGCCATCCAGTTCGTGAAGCAGGTTGCCGTCGCATGCGGTCACGAACAGCGGCTCGCCGATTGCGCGGCAACCCTGCGCGATGACGGGATCGATCACGACATTTCCGGTCAGGGCGAGCAGCAAACCTCCCGACCTGTGAATTTCACGATTCGCGAATAGCCGTGCCGCACCCGGCTCGGATGCGCCGCTGGCGAGGCCGCCGACGACCGTCGCACCGGGAAATGCACGGTCAATTCCCCTGGCGCAGGCCTCCGTGTCGATGGTGGCGGGATCTGTCAGCAGCAGGAAACTTGCCGCCGAGGCCGGGCCGAGATCGAGCAGCCGCCACCAGGTCTCACGCGAGGCGGTGAGCGGGGGCAGTGTCGCCTGCTCAAGATGCAGCGCGGTCAATGATGCATCACCCAACCGACCGGCCAGCAGCGCAATGCCGGACTCGTCTTCCACCTCCGTGCCACCGCCGATCAGACCGCCGGCATTGCAGCCGACCAGGAGGCCTTCGCCGAGCCATGGGGCAAGTATCTGCGGGAGCCGATCCAGGGCCGAGTCATAGGCCGCCGAAACAAAGGCGATTACGAGTTCCGGCCGTTTCATTCCGGACTCGGTCGTCAGTTGTTCAAGTGCCTCGGCGACGGCCGAATCCAGATCCCGGCCGAGGCCGATGGCACTCGCCCATTTCATGGCAGATCCGGCTCAGGCGCCGGCACCGACTTCTTCTTCCGGGATGACGATCGATTCCTGTTCCGCGGCGCGAATCCACTGCTGCAGGTGTTCGTCGTCAAGAACCGTTTCAAGGTAACGGGCTGCCAGCGCACTGAGTGGAAGTCCGTAGGTCCTCACTCGCAACGCGACCGGCGCATACATCGCATCGGCGTTACTGAAATCACCGAACAGCCACGGGCCGCGTTCACCGTGATCGCGCCGGCAACCAGACCAGATTGCGTCAATACGCCGCAGGTCCTGTTCGAGCGGCGATGTCATCGCAACATGCCTGCCGGTCGCTCGCGCGTTCATGGGGCAGCTCTCGCGCAAGGCCCGGAACCCGGCGTGCATTTCGTGTGCAATCGAACGGGCCTGGGCACGCAAGCCGGTATCCGCCGGCCAGCCGCTGCCACCGGCCAGTTCCGAGGCGTATTCGCCAATCGCGAGGGATTCCCAGACGCGCAATTCGTCGTGCAGCAGCACCGGCACCTTGCGTGTCGGCGACAGCTTGGGGATTTCGTTTGCGAATTCCGGCGTACCGAAGTGGTACTGCCTTTCAGTGAATTCCAGGCCGAGGTGCTTCAGCAGCAACCACGGCCGCAACGACCAGGAACTGTAGTTCTTCGTACCGATGATCAACACGAGCCCGCTCATGCGGGCGAGCCTGCGCGCCCGGCGTTGGCCGGTCAATCCTCTTTGGGCTTGCGGCTCTCGATCCAGGCCGACAGTTTTCGCAGGTCTTTCTTTTTCTTGAACTGCTTCTTGGCCAGCAGGCCGCTGTCGTAGGGGTCATAGCCTTTCTTCAGGCCCACCGGGTTCTGCTTGACGAGACGATTCGTGGTTTGTTCGTGCTCCTGGCTGATTGCCAGGGTGGGATCATGCAGCAGGCGCCGCATCACATCCTCGCCGCTGGTCGGGTCGTTGGGCACCCAGATGGCGTTGCCGAGCTCGTCGAAATCGATCTTGCCGTGACCGAGGCGCTGCTCCTCCGCGAAACGCGTCATTTCGCGCGGGTCAGTCGAGATCTTCTTGAATTTGCCGGCGTCGCCCATTGCGTACAGATTCCCGGGGGTCAGGGTTCCCCATGCAAAACGCTATAGAAGCGTACCGCCGCAAACCGAGAAAGGCTTCACATAATCAGGGGCAGCGACGCCTGTCGCCGACCGTCGGGGACTGGATGTATATACAGCCTCCCGATACCATGGCCGGGTGAACCCGTCCCGGCACCTCCTGCAACTCAACGAAGCACAGCGCCAGGCGGCATGCTTCGGCGGGCGCCGCGGCGGGGAGAAATTCACCGCGCCGGCACTGCTCGTCATCGCGGGCGCGGGCACCGGAAAGACGAACACGCTGGCGCATCGTGTCGCGCAACTCGTGATCGAGGGCATCGATCCGGCGCGAATCCTGCTGCTCACATTCACGCGCCGCGCGGCGCTCGAAATGACGCGCCGCGCCGAGCGCATCGTCGGGGAAGCGCTGCACCAGGGCAGGCCCGCAGCCGTGCGCATTCCCTGGTCAGGCACATTTCATTCCGCCGCGAATCGGGTATTGCGCGAATATTCGCAGGCGCTCGGCATCGCGCAGGACTTCAGCGTGCTCGATCGCGGTGATGCCGCCGACCTGATCGATCTGCTGCGCCACGAACGGGGACTATCCGCGCAAAAGCGCCGGTTCCCCAGGAAGGACACCTGTCTCGCGATCTACTCGCACCGCGTGAACGGCGGACGCGCGCTGGAAGAGGTCCTGCATGACGGATTCCCATGGTGCGAGGAATGGGCCGAAGAACTGCGCGGGCTGTTTCGTGAATTCGTGGAACGCAAACAGGCAAATGCTGCGCTCGATTACGACGACCTGCTCCTGTACTGGCACGCGTTGATGCAGGAACCCGTCCTTGCAGCGGAAGTCGGCGGCCGCTTTGATCACGTGCTCGTGGACGAATACCAGGACGTCAACCGGTTGCAGGCCGACATCGTGCTGGCGCTGAAGCCGGGCGGCGCCGGCTTGACCGTGGTCGGCGACGACGCGCAGGCGATCTATTCATTCCGCGCAGCATCGGTCGGAAATATCCTGGAATTTCCGGATCGCTGCATGCCGCGGGCTGAAGTGATCGCGCTCGAGCGCAATTACCGTTCAAGCCAGCCCTTGCTGGATGCGGCCAATGCGCTGATCGCAGGCGCCGGCCGCCAGTTTCGCAAGACACTGGTTGCGGCGCGCAACGGTGGCGCAAGACCCCGGCTGGTGACCGTGCAAGATGACCGCCAGCAGGCCGACTATGTCGTGCAAGGCGTGCTGCAGCATCGGGAGGCGGGCATCCAGCTGCGACGCCAGGCCGTGCTGTTTCGGAGTTCCGACCACAGCGACTGGCTGGAAATCGAGCTGATGCGGGCAAACATCCCGTACGTGAAGTACGGTGGTCTGCGATTCCTCGAAGCCGGACACGTCAAGGATCTGCTCGCGGTGCTGCGCTGGGCGGACAACCCCAGGAATGGTCTCGCCGCCTTCCGCGTGCTGCAGCTGCCCGCGGGCATGGGCCCTGCGAATGCTTCGCGCATCTGGCAGCGTGTCGGCGGCGCCGGATTCCGGCTTTCGGAACTGGCGGCCTGCGACCCGCCCGCTGCCGCAGCGGAGACCTGGCCTGCGTTTTCCGGAATGATGTCACAGCTCTCGGATCCGCACACGGCATGGCCAGGCCAGATCGCAATCGTGCGCGCGTGGTACGAGCCCCAGCTCCCGCGCCTGTATGAATCGGCCGGCGTGCGTGCCGCCGACCTCGACATGCTTCAACAACTGTCTTCCCAGTATGGAACTCGCGAACGATTCCTGACCGAGCTGACACTCGATCCACCGAGCGCGAGCGGCGAGCTTGCGGGCTCCCCATTGCTGGACGAGGACTACCTGGTGCTGTCCACCGTGCATTCGGCGAAGGGCCAGGAATGGGACGCGGTCTACGTGCTGAATGTCACCGATGGAAATTTTCCGTCTGAATTCGCGGCAGGCAACGCGGATGCCATCGATGAGGAGCGGCGCCTGCTGTACGTTGCGATGACGCGTGCGCGCGACGAACTGCACCTGATCGAGCCCTTGCGCTACTACGTGACGCAGCAGCCGCGCAGCGGCGACCGCCATGTCTACGGCGCCCGCAGCCGGTTCCTCGACACCGCAGTTCTCGGAACGCTGGATCGTGCGACCTGGCCGGAGGAGCAGGAGCCCGCGATTGCGCCCGCAACTGCGCCGACTCCCGCGCGCATCGACGTCGTCGGCCGACTCAAGGCACTCTGGTAGTTCTCAAAGCGACTTGCGCGGACGTGGGCTGGTACGATGCCAAAGGACGGTGCGCGGGTGACTCGTATGAAATACCGGAACTTCATTTTTCCATTGCTTGTGTACTCGCTGACCACCGCCTGCAGCAACTTGCCCGCATCCCGTGAACCGAGCCCCCCGAACCCCCCGGACGAATCCGCGATGGTGACCGCGCCTCCGCCCCAAATCGTGGTCGCGCGCGATCCGGAGCTCGAACAGAAGCTCGCGCGATCCGAGTTGTTGCTGCTCGAGAAGGAGGCGCAGGTCAACGAGCTGCAGTCGCTTCTCAATGACGCGCGACAGGAAGTGGTGCGCGCCATGGCCAAGCAGCAGTCCCTGGCATCGCGCGCGGAAGCGGCGTCCGGCATGGCGGAAGCGGAGATAGCGCTGCAATCGCTGCGTTCCACGGCGGGGGCCCGGGGAATACCGGAGGTGAGCCAACTGATCGAGCTCTCGACTGCGGAGTTTGACAGGCAGAACTACGCCGGCGCGCTGTACCTTGCGAGTCAGGCGAAGGGCGCCGCGTTCACAGCGCGAGGACAGTTCGCAAGCGTGGATCGCGGACCCCTGCGGGCGGGAGAAGTGGCATTTGCAAGCCCGCTGAAGCTGCAGACAACGACACGCGCCAATGCGCGGGACGGGCCGGGTGTCAGCTTCAAGATCCTTTTTACGCTTCCTGCCGGCACTCCGTTGACTGGATATTCCCATGCGGAGCAGTGGGTGCAGATAACCGACGATTCGGGCCGGGACGGCTGGATCTACCAGAACCTCATCGGTCGGCGGCTCTAGCGGGCCCGGGCGCTCGCGCAACGGCCACCCGATCGCGGCCGGCGCGTTTTGCCTCGTAGAGCGCCCCGTCTGCGGCGGCGACCAGCGCTTCGCCGGAATCGCCGTTCGCGGGGAATTCGGCCACGCCGAAGCTCAGCGTGACGGGGCCGCCCGCGCGCATCTGCAGCGCGATGTGCTGTCCAATTTTCTTGGCCACGATAGCGGCGCCAGCTGACTGAAGTTCCGGCATCAGGATGAAGAACTCCTCGCCGCCATAGCGCGCGACGAAGTCGACATCGCGAATCGCCTCGCGCAGCACGGCGCCCACCCGCTTGAGCACTTCATCCCCCGCGGGGTGGCCGTGCGCGTCGTTGTATCGCTTGAAGTGATCGACGTCAGCTATCAATACGGCGAAGTTGTGCTTGAGCCGCCGCGATCGGCGCACCTCGTCCTCCAGCGCTTCCATCATCCGCCGCCGATTATTGAGCCCAGTGAGATGATCCGTGACCGACAGCCGTTCGAGCTCGCCGCGGCTCGCGCGCAATCGCGAAACCATGTCATTGAAGACTTTGGTGAGATAGGCAACCTCGCCGCCGGTCTCAACCGGAAGGTCGACATCCAGATCGCCGGTGGCCACTTTTGCTGCGCCCCGGGTGAGGCGATCCAGCGGCCGCACGATGACCAGGCCGAGTGCATAGCCCAGGGCGCCAGCCACCACCAGCATGCCCGCGACGATCAGCAGCATGACGTTGCGGAGGCGGTCCAGCTGGCTGAACACTTCGGTCGACGGAATCTCCGCAACCACCTTCCAGTCGAGTCCCGGCACGCGTTGCACGCTGCCTAGCACTTCTTCCCCCATGACGTTCTTGAACCCGACAGGGCGGCCTTCGCTCGCGAGATGCGACATGGTCGCCTCGCGCGAGTAGCGCAGCGCCATCACCGCCGCGGAACTGTCGCGCGAGTTGGCGATGAGGCTGCCGTCATCCTTCATCAGGTAAACCTGCCCGGTTTCACCCGGCGCGAAGCGCTGCAGCGTCTCGTTAAGTGACTGCAGGTTGACCCTTGCAGTGATCGCGCCGAGCGACTTGCCGCCGGCAACCGCGATCGGCACTGATACGAGCATCTCGGGCCGCTTGATCGTGGCGTTCCAGTAGGGCGGGCCGAGCAAGAGGTGGTGGTCGCGCATCTGCGCCTGCCAGTCGGGCGGGAGTGCGACTGCGTCGGGTTGTTCTCTGCTGGAGGCCACGACGCGCCCGTTGGGACCGATGATCAGCAGCTCGTCGTAGTCCGCGAACCTCTCGTGCACGGAGCCAAGGTAATTGGTCAGATGCTGGTACGCACGCCCGGAGCGCACTACGTTGCTGCCGTCGTGCGGTATCCGCTCGAGGTTCTCGGTGACCTCATACGAGCTCGCGAAAACGCGGAGGTCGTAGCGCCGTTCTTTGATCCAGAGGTCCACCTCGCGGGCGGCCTGCGTGCTGACACTCCGCAGTTCCTCGGAGGCCTTGGCCGTGAGCGAGCGCTCGTTCTCTAGGTAGGAGAACCATGCGGTGGCCAGGGAAGGCAGTAGCGTTGCGAGGACCGCGAACACCAGAATCTTGTTTCTAATGCTGTCGGGCCGCAATACGCTCAAGCGCTGCGTGACGCTGAGACGCTGCGTGCCGCTTAGATCCGGCGATCGCAAAATGCCCTCACCTGCTTCGAGTATTCGTGCCGAAACCCGACCAACACTACTGCAGGAGAGAGCCCGGTAACCGTGCGCAGGATCGCGGTGGCAGGCGCGAGATCCGCGACGCGGATCTCGATTCAGCGGATTCAGCGAGGAAAATCAGCAACTTCCACAGAATGGACCGGCTGAGATCCCTCTGGTCATCTCAGAGCGGCTTGCGGAAGCGCAGCGAGAAGCGGTCGCTCTCGCCGATCGCTGCGTATCGCTCGCGATTCGTCTCGCCCTCGCGGTAGGTCGGCGGCAGCGTCCAGACGCCCTGCGGATAATCCTTGGTGTCTTTCGGGTTGGCATTGACGTTACTGCGCCCGATCAACTCGAATCCTGCGCCCTGGGCAAGCGCGATCGCGTAGTCCTCGCGCACATAGCCTGACTTCGCGCCCGGATCCTGCGGCACGCTGTCCGATGCTCGGTGTTCGACCATACCGAGGATGCCGCCGGGCTTCAGCGCCTTGAACATCGCCGCCAGCATCGCTTCGGCGGCCTCTCGGGACATCCAGTTGTGCAGGTTGCGGAAGGTCAGCACCATGTCGGCGCTGCCCTCGGCAACCGGATTCATTTCGTCCGGATACTGCAGGGCTACGATCGTCGCCTTGCCGTACAGGTCCGGTCGCGAGGCCAGCTTGTCTGCGTAGGCCTTCAGGTTGTTCTGGACATACTTGCTATCGGACTTCGGATCCCAGCTCGCCGCGATGTAGCGGCCCTTGTCGCGCAGCACCGGCGCGAGCACCTCGGTGTACCAGCCGCCACCGCCCGGCCACACTTCCATGACCGTCATCTCCTGGCGCAGTCCAAAGAATGTCAGCGTCTCCTTCGGGTGGCGATAAACATCCCGCGCGCGATTCGCGTCGGCGCGGTGATCGCCGGCAAGCGCCCGGTCAATCGCGGCGGCCGTCGCGGCATCGGTGACCGGCGAAGCGGTTGCACCCGCTGTGGTACTGGCCTGGCCGGCGCAGCCGGCGAGGAACATCGCTGTGACGACGGATGCGGCAAGAATTGTGTGCGACGTTGACATGACATGACTCCGTTCAGTTCTTGAGTTCGGCGGTTGCAACAAGCTCGACCAGCGCTTCGGGAAAGAAAAGTCTCGAGACCTCGACCGCCGTCACGGCGGGCGGTGCCGCGTTCGCCAGACTGTAGCAGCGATCGCGTACATGTGCTGATCGAGCGAGCGCCACGATGTCGGTCGTGTAGGCTGTTTCGCAGACTACATCGACTAGCGTCAGCCCGGCTGCGGCGAGCACGGCCTGCAGGCGGTCATAGATGCGCTGGATCTGTGCCTCCATGTCGCCCGGTCCGACGACTTCCATGGCGTCATTGATCGCGGTCATCCCCGACAGGTACAAAGTGCCATTCGAGCGGACCGCCGCGCTGATATTGAAGCGCTCCTCGATTTCGCGACTGATCCGGATCACCTGGTCCCAGCGCGCCATGATCCGGGCTCAAGCCGCGCCGTCCGGCTCGAGGTACGTGTAGCCGGCGAGTTCGGATTCGTAGAAGCGCTTCAGGGCCTGGCCCTCGGCGACCGACAGCCGGCCGTCGCGCATGGCGCGCTCGCAGTCGCGTGCGAAGCGGGGATAGAGCTCGTCAGGATCGTACTGCATGTAGCCAAGCACCGTGCTCGCGGAATCGCCCTTGACGATTTCCTCGATCCACCAGCCGTGCTCGTCATCGAGCCGGATATGAACCACATGCGTGTCGCCGAAAAGGTTGTGCAGGTCGCCGAGCGTCTCCTGGTAGGCGCCGACCAGGAACGCGGCGAGGAAATAATCCTCACCGGGTCGCAGTTCATGCACTTCGAGCGCGCGCTTGGTGTCGCGCGAGGAAACAAAACGGTCGATCTTCCCGTCCGAATCGCAGGTGATGTCGGCAAGCACGGCGCTGCGGCCCGGCCGCTCTTCCAGCCGGTGCAGCGGCATGATCGGGAACAACTGGTCGATTGCCCAGCTGTCGGGCAGCGACTGGAACACGGACATGTTGCAGAAATAAGTGTCGGACAGCAGCGCCTCGAGCCCGTCCAGCTCCTCGGGTATGCGACCGAGCCGGCGCGTGACGTCGCGCACCTTGGCGCAGGTCGCCCAGTACAGGCGCTCGGCAAGGCTGCGCATTTCTATGTTCAGGTAACCGAGACTGAACATCTGCTGCGCCTGCTCGCGCGCCTGCTGCGCGTCATGCCAGCACTCGACCAGGCGCCGCTCGCTGACCGTCGCATGGGCGTCGAACAGGTCCGCGACCGGTTGCGGCAGGCGGCCGTCATCGGTCACCGCGCGGTCCGGGGCACTGAAAACATCGAGGCGGGCCGCGCCCAGCACATTGAAGACCAGTACGCTGTGATGGGCCGCGATCGCGCGCCCTGACTCGCTGATGATGACCGGATGCGCGAGGCCGCGGGCATTGCAGACACTTGCCACCCGGTAAACGACGTCGCTCGCGTATTCGCGCAAAGAATAGTTGGTGGACGACTCGAAATTGGTTCGCGTGCCGTCGTAGTCGATGCCGAGCCCGCCGCCGACATCGATGTATTCGAGGCCTGCACCGAGCTTGGCCAGTTCCGCGTAGACCTGGGCCAGCTCGTTGACGGCGTCCTTGACGCGCCGGATGTCGTGCAGCTGCGAGCCCGGGTGGCAGTGCACGAGCTTCAGGCAGTCCAGCATGCCGTGCGATCGGAGCACTTCGACCAGATCGAGGATCTCGGTCGTGAACAGGCCGAACTTCGAGCGATCGCCGGCGGATTCACGCCAGCGACCGGCACCCTCGGCCGCGAGCTTCACACGGACGCCGATCTTCGGCCGCACCTGGTACTTCTCGGCGTGTCGAAGAATGTAGCCGAGCTCGGAAAAATTCTCGACGACCGGAATGATCAGGCGGCCGAGCTTGCTCGCGAGGATCACCGCTTCGATGTAGCTGTCGTCCTTGAAGCCATTGCAGATGATCAGGCGGTCCGACGCGTCCTCGGTCATCGCCATGACCGCAAGCAACTCGGGCTTTGACCCGCATTCGAGCCCGAACCCGAGTTCGGCGCTACCCCGGTAGACTTCCTCGACGACCAGGCGCTGCTGATTGACCTTGATCGGGAATACGGCGGCGTAGCGGTTCTTGTAGTCGTTCTCGGTGATTGCCGCCGCGAATGCATCGTGCAGCGAACGCAAGCGGTCACGCAGGATGTCGGAGAAGCGCAGCACCATCGGCGCAGTCAGGTCGCGCGCCCTCAGCTGCTGGACGACTTCATAGATGTCGATTTCGCGGGTGTCGCCCTTGGCGGGCCGGCACACGACGTGACCGGCATCGTTGATGCCGAAATAGCCGCCGCCCCAGGTGCCCGCGGCGTACAACTCGTTGGAGTCTTCAATGCTCCAGGGCCTGGGCGTAACGGCGCCGCGCGTCGAGCTGTCCAAGAATCCGTCCCCGTGCCAATACCGCGCGCGGACGATATCAGATCGCGGGCGCCTGTAAACGGTTGGTCAGGCCTCGCGCGCGACCGGGCGCGCCGGATCGCGGATCCATTCGCTCCAGGAGCCAGCATAAAGCCGCCCGCCGGAGCGGCCCGAAATCTCCAGTGACAGCAACGCCTGGCATGCGGTTACGCCCGAGCCGCACATGCAGATGGGCCCGGATCCGCCGGCCAGTCCGGTGCGCGTCCGCCACAGTTCCGCCAGTTCTGCCGGCGGGCGGAAGCGGCTCTTGTCATCGAGATTCAGCAGGAACGGCAGGTTGACGGCGCCGGGGATATGCCCGGCGACGGTGTCGAGGGGTTCCACCTTGCCCGCGAAACGCTCTGCGCCACGCACGTCCACGACCAGCTCGCCGCGCGCAAGCGCCTCGGCAACGCCGGTTGCGTCGCAGAGCATCTCCGGCCGCGGCCGAGCGATGAATCGTCCCGGCTGGCGCGCGACGCTCGCCTGCGAAACGGGACGCCCCTCCGCGAGCCAGGCGGCATACCCGCCATCCAGCACGGCAACGGCGTCATGACCCAGATATCGCAGCATCCACCAGAATCGCGCTGCATAGGCGCTGTTCCCGGCGTCGTAAGCGACAATCTGGGTGCTGGCGGCGACGCCCCAGCTTGAAAGCGTCGCCACGAATGCTTCAATCGCCGGCAGCGGGTGACGGCCGGTCCTGGGCGTGACTGGCGCGGACAAGTCGCGCTCGAGGTCGGCGTGAATCGCACCCGGAATGTGGCCGGCCCGCCAGGCGCGCACGCCGGCCTCGCTGTCGCCGAGATCGAAGCGGCAGTCCGCCACCAGCCAGTCCGGATCGGCCAGCCGGGTGGCGAGTTCGCCGGCGGTCACCAGTGTTGTCAGCGGCAAGCGGGCTCCTGCAACCTTTTTGATGTCCGTCGCATCTTACCCGCGATGGACATGTCGCCGAATCCGGAGTCCCGCCCGCGTGCTGGTAAAGTCGCGGAAACCAGGGTCAGGCACCCGCTGCCGAAGGTCGGCGAGCCGGAACGCGAATTCTGGCGCCGGGCCGTCGATCTCGAGCGCCGGCGCATGGCGGCGCGACCGGCCGGCACTTCTTCATGATCGCCTGACCGGTAGTCGGCCGGCGATGGCCAATGCCGTGACGGTGATCGCGGAACCGGACAGCGCCAAGGCCATGTCCTTCTGGCCGTCCCATATATCCCCCTGGGTGCCGAGGTAGGCCTGGCCGAGGTCTCCACCGAACACGAGCACGGCAGCGTATTCGATCAACTCATAGATGACCGCGTGCGAGGCCATGAACAGGAACGGAAACAACGCGGCCCAGGAGCGGGGATAGCGCCCGTAGTGCGCGAAGATTTCCACGGCGGCCGGTGTCACCAGCAGACCGTAGGCGAAGTGGATCAGCCGGTCGTAGTGATTGCGCTGGAAACCCAGCAATCCATTCAGCGATTCGCCGCCGAGCGCCTCGAACCACTGGTCGTAGGGCACGAGCGAATAGGTGTAATGCGCGCCGATGGCGTGCAGCGAGAAGAACAGGAACAGGCAGGTGTAGGCGAAATCGCTGAAACGCAGGCGCCGCGCGGTCAGCACGAACATCGGCACAGCGATGAAGACCAGCAGGTTTTCCAGCAGCCAGTCGCTCCTGAAGACCGGCGCGATCGCCAGCGCAAGCCACAGCAGCACGAATAACGCCAGCAGAGTCAGCGGGTAGCGCCACAGCGAGATAGTTTTACGGTACATTCTGCGACCTTATGACCAAGCACACAGTCCATATCCATTTCCCCGGCCGCCTCATTTTCATCGGCTTTGGCAGCATAGGCCAGGGCGTCCTGCCGCTGATCATGCGCCATGTCGGTGGCCTGACGGCGGACCGCATCACCATCGTCACCGCCGACGATGCCGGTCGCGAGGAAGCCGAGAAATTCGGCATCCGGTTCGTGAACCATCCGTTGACGCGGGAAAATTTCCGGCACGTGCTCGACCCGCTGGTCGGTCGCGGCGATTTCATGCTCAATCTGTCGGTCGATGTGTCCAGCATTGCGCTGATCAAGCTGTGCCACGAGAAGGGCGCCCTGTACCTGGATACCTGTATCGAGCCGTGGCCCGGCGGCTATACCGATCCGAATATCCCGGCCAGCCGACGCACGAACTACGCCCTGCGCGAGGAAGTGCTCGAGGTGCGGAAGAGCCATCCTAACGGCCCCACGGCTGTGATAACTCACGGCGCGAACCCGGGCCTCGTGTCGCATTTCGTCAAGCAGGCGCTCATCGACGTGGCGACGGACACTGGTCGCGACGCACCCGTGCCCGCGACGCGCGAGGAGTGGGCCAAGCTTGCGATGGACCTCGGCATCAAGGTCATCCACATTGCGGAGCGCGACACGCAGGTGTCCAGCCAGCCCAAGATGCCGGGTGAATTCGTCAACACATGGTCGGTGGACGGATTCGTCAGCGAAGGCAGCCAGCCCGCAGAGCTCGGCTGGGGTACGCACGAGCGGCATTTCCCGCGCGATGGCCGCCAGCACGATTTCGGTCGCAAGAGTGCGATCTTCCTTGCGCAGCCCGGCTGCGCAACACGCGTGCGCACCTGGACGCCGAATGCCGGGAACTTCCATGGATTCCTGATCACGCATGGCGAGTCGATCTCGATCTCGGATTTTCTGACGCTGCGGCAGAATGACCGCGTGACATACCGGCCGACTGTGCACTACGCCTATCATCCCGCCGACAACGCCGTGTTGTCGGTCCATGAATTCTGCGGCCGCAATTATCGCCTGCAGGAAAAAAAGCGGATCATGATGGGCGACATCACGAGCGGCATCGACGAGCTCGGCGTGCTGCTCGCCGGACACGCGAAAAACGCCTACTGGTACGGTTCCCAGCTTTCCATCGAAGAAGCCCGTGCGCTGGTTCCATTCAATAGCGCGACTTCGCTGCAGGTCACCGTCGCCGTGCTTTCGGGAATGATCTGGGGTATCGAAAATCCGGCCAAGGGCATCGTCGAGCCGGACGAGATTGATTTCCGCCGCAATCTCGAGATCTGCATGCCCTATCTGGGACCGGTGGTCGGCAAGTACACGGACTGGACACCCGTATTCGATCGCAGCCGGTTGTTTCCTGAAGATCTCGACGAGGGCGATCCCTGGCAGTTCAAGAACGTCAGGGTCTGAACGGCTGGTAATCGATCGCCTCGATCGTCAGCCTGGCCGCGCCGGTCGGAAGCTGTATTTCCAGTTCGTCCCCGATGCGTTTTCCCAGGAGCGCGCGGCCAAGCGGTGAATCCATGCTGATGTAGCCGGCGCCCTGGTCGAACTCGTCTGGCCCGACGATCCGGTGCCGGCGATGCGCGCCGGTTTCGTCGACAACCACCACCCAGGCGCCGAAAAAAATACGCATCTGGTCGGCCGGCGGCTGCGAGACGATGACCATGCCGTCGAGGCGGCCGCGCAGGAAGCGCACTCGCCGGTCGATCTCACGCAGCCGGCGCTTCCCATAAACGTATTCGGCATTTTCGGATCGATCGCCCTGGGCGGCCGCCTCGGCAACTGCCTGCGTCACCGTGGGCCGTTCGACGCGCCAGAGCTGGTCGAGTTCGGCGCGGAGCCGCCCGGCACCTTCGGGTGTCGCGTACTTGGAGCCGGAACGTGCTGGCGGCCTTGGACGGGCCATATCAAACCCTGAGTCTTTCAACTCATTGAATAAATTGGAGTATTAATACTGGGTCGGGCCAGCCTGCCCATCGCCGGCTGCGTCCGCCCGCGGGCCCACCCGCCAAGATTGTGGCACGGTTCACGCTAACCGGCGGGTGTCGGGGCTACTCTTAAAGCCAGTCATTGTCTCTCCTTCAGTATCCCCTAGCGGACTTCCTTCCCTTCACCGAAAGTCCGCATTTTCAGCCCCGGGCCAAAACCCGGGGTTTTTTTTGCCCGCTAGAATCAGGGCATGACAGCAGCGCCGGAATTCAAGGATCACTTTTCCGGCCAGGCACCAGCCTACGAAAAATACCGGCCGCGTTATCCGCCTGAACTGTTTGCCTGGCTCGCCGCAAGTTCGCCGGGCCGCGATCTCGCCGTTGATGTAGCGACGGGCAATGGGCAGGCGGCCGCAGCGCTTTCGGAGTATTTCGACAGCGTCTTTGCCACCGATGCAAGCGCAGCGCAGCTCGGTGAGGCGCAGGCAGAGCCGCGAGTTCGCTATCGTCGCGAACCCGCGGAGCGGATATCACTTCCGGATGCATCGGCGGACCTGGTCGTATCGGCACAGGCTGCGCACTGGTTCAACTGGGCTGCATTCATGGCGGAGGCATGCCGCGTGCTGCGCCCCGGCGGCGCGATCCGCTGGTGCTGCTCGCGCCGCCGCTCGCCAGGGCATGGGGCCCCGGCGCAAGAGGCCTGCGATGGCCGCTCGTGCTGAAGGCCGGTCACCGCTGGTAGCGGCCGGGATCCGCCTTCGTCCCGGCAGGCAAACGCTTCGTCGCTCCGTGGATCCCAAGCCTGCTACCGCTGCCTTATACTGCGCGCCCCGCCGATCCTGGAGACTCACAATGCGCCGTCGCACCGTGTACCTGGCCCTCGCGCTCGCGTCACTCACCGCATCCGCGAGCGAGCCGTTGCCCGCGCCGCTCGACGCCGGCATCGACAAGACCGCGATGGACACGAACGTTCGTCCCCAGGACGACCTGTTCCGGAACGTGAATGGAACCTGGCTCGCGAACACGCCATTCCCGGCGGAATACGCGAGCGCGGGCATCGGCATCATGTTGTACGAGAAGGCGCAGGATGACGTGCACGCGATCCTGCTCGAGGCGGCAGCCGCTGGGGAGGCGGCGACACCCGAGATGCATCGCCTCGGCGACATGTATACGAGCTTCATGGACGAAAAGCGCGTCGAAGAGCGCGGCGTGGCCCCACTCGCCCCGCTATTTGCGGATATCGCCGCGATTGACGGCCCGCAGGCACTTGCCCGCTTTTTCGGGCGCGCGCAGGGCCTCGGCATCGACGTGCCGATGAGCACCTATGTGTTCCCGGACGCGCGCAACTCGACGCACAATGTGGCCTATTTCACGCAGTCCGGTCTGGGTCTGCCGAATCGCGATTACTACTTGCTCGATGAACAGACCTACATCGATATCCGGAAGAAATACGTCGATTACCTTGCCAAGCTCTTCACGCTTGCGGGCGAGCAGGGTGGAGCGGAACGCGCCGCCGGGATCCTGGAGCTCGAGACGGCCATCGCGCGGGATCAGTGGACGCCGGTACAGAACCGCGATCCGATCGCGACTTACAACCGCCATGGCGTCGACTCCGCCGCCACTCTTGCGCCGGACTTCGACTGGCTTGCCTTCTACGGCGCGAGCGGACTGCCCGGCGGCGAATTCATCGTGCGGCAGCCGAGTTATGCGACTGCGCTCGGCAAGCAACTGGGCACCACCCCCCTTCCTGTCTGGAAGGACTACCTGAAGATCCGCACGATCGGCGCCTATGCGCGGGTGTTGCCGGCAGCGTTCGTCGAAGCATCCTTCGATTTCAATTCCCGCACGCTGCGCGGCACCGAAAGCCTGCGGCCGCGCTGGAAGCGCGCCGTCGTCGAGACCGATAATGCGATGGGCGAGGCGATCGGCGCCGCTTACATCGCGCGCCACTTCCCGCCGGAAGCCAAGCAGCGCATGGACCAGTTGGTCCGCAACCTGCTGGCCGCATTTGATCGCGGCATCGATGCTCTCGAATGGATGAGCGCGCCGACCAAGGCCGAGGCCCATGCGAAGCTCGGCAAGATCCGCGTCAAGATCGCCTATCCGGACAAATGGCGCGACTACGCGGGTCTCGATATCCGTCGCGACGACCTGCTCGGCAATGTCATGCGCTACAACCAGTTCGAATGGAACTGGCAGGCAGCACGCGCCGGCCAGCCGAAGGATCCGGATGAGTGGTTCATGACGCCGCAGACGGTCAACGCCTATTACCTGCCGACCAACAACGAGATCGTGTTTCCGGCCGCGTTCCTGCAGCCGCCGCTGTTCAACATGCTGGCCGACGACGCCGTCAATTACGGCGCTATCGGTGCGGTCATCGGGCATGAAATCAGCCACGGCTTTGACGACCGCGGCCGGCAGTACGATGGCGACGGCAATCTCAGGGACTGGTGGACGGCTGAGGATAACGAGAAGTTCAAGCAGCGTGCCAGCGGCCTGGTACGCCAGTACTCGAGCTTCCAGGCGCTGCCCGGCCTCAATGTGAATGGCGAACTGACGCTCGGCGAGAATATCGGCGACCTGTCCGGCGCGGCCGTGGCCTACGCTGCCTACAGGAAATCGCTGGGCGGTACCGAGGCGCCGGTGATCGACGGATTCAGCGGCGAACAGCGTTTCTTCCTGGGCTATGCCCAGGCGTGGCGCACCAAGTGGCGCGAGGGGCTGATGCGCGAGGTCGTGCTGACCGATCCGCATTCGCCGAGCGAATTCCGCGCCAATGGCGTCGTCGCCAACATGGACGAGTTCTATGCGGCCTTTGGCGTGCGCGAAGGGGACGGGCTCTGGCGTCCGGCCGCGGAGCGCGTAAAGATCTGGTGATCCGCTTGCTGGCCGTCCGCGGGGTGGCCGCGGGCGGCACTTTGCGTTGATAATGCGGGCCCATGAACCCCCGCACCCCGCATTTCCGCCTGCTGGTCATCCCTGCCGTACTGCTGGCGCTGGCGGCATGCACGCCGTTCGAGTCGCTGTGGCACAAGCTGCCCAAGGCGGCCGAAAAGCCGAAGGCGCATGCGGTCGCACCGCAGCCCGAATTGCCGCTCGCCGTCGCGACCCACCGGTTCGTGGTCGCGCCGGACCAGGACGTCGTCGGTCGCCTGCAGGTGACCATTGCGCGTCACGAAGACACACTGACGGACATCGCGCGGCGTTTCAATGTCGGCTACGAAGAGATCATCCGTGCCAATCCCGGTGTTGATCCCTGGCTGCCCGGTGAGGGAACCCCGGTCGTACTGCCGACGGAGTTCGTGCTGCCCGACGCGCCGCGCGAAGGGCTGGTGCTCAACCTCGCCGCGATGCGGATCTACTACTACCCGAAGCGCCGGAAAGACGCACCGCTCGAGGTGATTACCCATCCGATCGGCATCGGCAGGGTCGGCTGGGTGACGCCCGAAGGCAGCACAAAGGTGGTCGCGCGAGTCAAGGATCCGGTATGGACGCCGCCGCTGTCGGTACGCCAGGAGCATGCTGAGGACGGCGACATCCTGCCGGCCAAGGTGCCGGCCGGTCCCGACAACCCGCTAGGGCGCCACATGATGCGGCTCGGCTGGCCCAGTTACCTTATCCACGGCACCAACAAGCCACCGGGTGTCGGCATGCGCTCGAGCCATGGCTGCATCCGGCTGTACCCGGAAGACATCGAGGCTCTTTACGACACGACACCGATTGGCACGCGCGTGACCGTCGTCAATCAGCCCTACCTGCTGGGCTGGCGGGGCGAACAACTGCTGATCCAGGCGTACCCGCCGCACGAGGACGACAAGCGCGACTGGTCTGACGTGCCGAAGGCGCTGCGCAGGAATGCGGCAAAGCCGCACGCCACGCTTTGGAAGAGAGTCGTGGCACAAAGCGGATCGATTGACTGGGAAGCGATCAGCCAGGCGGCCGCAAGGCCGCGCGGCCTCGCGTTGCCGGTCGGGCCGGGGCCGGTGCCAGGTCTCGATGCGGTGCTGGCGCAGGCACCGCGCGTGCGCAATGCGCTGCCGAAGGGCGCCAGCTGGGACGGTGTCGAAGACCAGTATGCCGGCGAGCCGGAGTTCAAGAAGGCGGTGGTCACCGGTGCCGCTGAAACGGCGGCTGCCAGCCGCTGATCAGGGGCTGCCGGCGCGTGCCGCGAGCGCGCAGGTCATCGAACCTCCGACCACCGCGAGCGCGCCGACAATACTCCAGGCGTTCAGGCCTTCCGGCGGCAGCAGTTCCCAGCCGAGCGCGCCGATCAGCCACATCGAAGCCAGCGTGAACAACGGCGCCGTCGTCAGCACCGCGCTGACACGGGACACGTCCCAGTAATGCAGCGCCTCGCCGAAAGCGCCATAGGCGATAAGGGTGTTGGCGCAGCAGAAAGCCAGCATTGACAGCTGCAGTCCATCCAGGTTCAGCACTTCTGTTAGCGCGGCGGTCGGCAACAACCCAATCGTCGCGCCCACGTACAGCATCCAGAGCACCTGGCGCGACGTAAATACGCGCAGCAGGTGTTTCTGCGCAAGCCCGTAGATCGCCCAGGCAATCGATGCGACCACCATCAGCGCAACGCCGAGCCCCAATCCCGTGCCGGGATGGGCGAGTTCTGGCAGACGGCGATTGAAGAACAGCAGCAGGCCGACGATCAGCATGACGAAGCCGATCCACTGGCGCGGCGCGAAGCGCTCACGGAACACGAATACGCCACCCAGCAGCAGCAACAACGGCGCGAGCTGGATGACGATCTGGGCAGTTGATGGCGTCGTGTGGTCAAGCGAGACCAGGTAGAAGACGTAGTTGGCGAGCAGCGCTACGAGTGCGATGCCGAGGATCATCCACGTACCGCGCGCTGTGCCGCGCAGGCGCGGCAGTTGGCCGCGCCAGGTGAGGAATGCGCCGAGTCCGAGCATGGACACCGCGAACCGCCACCAGGTGATCGTGTACGCATCCATGCCGGTCAACGCGACCTTCAGCGCGATCGGCAGGAATCCCCACAGCACTGCCGTAGTCAGGGACATCGTGAATCCGAGCTGCCAGCGCCCGGTGCCGGTATTCATGTCGATCTGTAATCGCCGATGAGCGGGGTCCGGCAGCATAAACCAGCCGGATCCCCGCAGTTGCACTGTGATAATCTTCTGGAAACCCGGGGGAGTATCCGGTGGCGGAACGACTGACCGGCATACAAGTTCACGAAGACGCCGGATCCGAACAGGTCATCGCGGAGACGCCGACAGCGATCACTGCATTTGTCGGCCGCTGCCTGCGCGGCCCCGTCAATCGACCCGTCCAGCTCACGAGCTTCGCCGATTTCCAGCGCGTATTCGGTGGCCTCTGGCAACCCAGCACGCTTTCCTATGCGGTCGAGCAGTATTTCGAGAACGGCGGCCGCATTGCTTTCGTCGTCCGCGTCGCAAATGGCGCGCGCTGCTGCACGCTGACGCTCGCGGCGGGAGAGGGAACGCTGGTGCTGCAGGCACTCTCGCCGGGCACGCGCGAATTCCTGCGCGCTGCCGTTGACTACGACGGCATCGGTGACAATGAAGAAGACCGCTTCAACCTCGTGCTGCAACGCGTCCGCACACCGGGCTCCGAGCACATCGAAGACCAGGAAATCTATCGCCGCCTGACAGTGCTGCCGGATGCGGCCCGCCATGTCGCGACGACGCTTGCCGACTCCCAGCTCGCGCGGGTAGTGGGCCCGGTTCCGCCGCGGCGTCCCGAGCCGACGCCGCGCAGCGATCCGCGCGGGATCGCCGGCTATGTCGTATCGAGTCCGGACGGAGATGACGGCGGCGCGCTGACCGATTACGACCTGATCGGGTCCGCGGCGCGCGGCACGGGCCTGTTTGCGCTGGCCGCCGTCGATACATTCAATTTCCTGTGCATACCGCCGCTGGCGCGTGACGTCGATGTCGGCGCAAGCACGCTGCTGGTCGCGAACCGGTACTGCCGCGAGCGGCGGGCGCTGTTGTTCGTCGACCCGCCGGCCGCCTGGGACTCGGCCGGCAAGGCGCTCGCCGAGATGCGCAACTGGCCGCTGCCGAGCGACACCGCCTGCATGTATTTCCCGAGGCTGCTGGCCTTCGACAAGTTGCGTGGCCGCTTCGAGGCATTCGCACCCTCAGGCGCAGTGGCCGGGACCCTGTCACGGGCGGCGGATGCCGTGCCTGTGTGGTCCGCATCGACCAGCGAAGAAATCGCATTGCGCCCGGGCCTGCGGCCCAGTTGCGCGGTCGACGACAATTACCGTGCGCGACTGTTGGCCAGCGGCGTCAATACGGTGCAGACGGTCCGGCGTCCGGGCCGCGATGTGCCGATCGCCTGCACGATGGCGGGCCCTGGCGCCCGAGCGGTGGACTGGCGGATGCTCCCTGCGCGCAGGCTTGCATTCATGATCATCGACAGCGTCGAACGCGGCACGCGCTGGATGCTGTTCGAACCCAATGAATCGCCCACCTGGCGGCGTGCCGCCGCGCAAGTGCGTTCATTCCTGACCTCACTCGAGGAGCGCGGCGCATTTGCTCATCGCGAACCCGGCGACCGCTGGTTCGTGTTGTGCGACGAGCGGGTCAATCGCGAGCAGTATCGTGAACGCGGCATCGTCAATCTGATGTTCGGCTTTGCAGCCGCGCGGTCCGGCGAATTCCACGCATACATGGTCAGTCATCGTGCCGGTGGCAGCCGCACGCAGGCCGTGAGCCCCAATCTGGCGGGTCTTCCGGGGACGGGCATTACGCAGGTTCTAGAGGAACTCGTACTTCCGGCCGAAGGCGTCGGCTGAATCAGGCGCTGCCGTATCCGCCGCCGCCCGGCGTTTCGATCACGAGTGCATCACCGGCCTCCACCTCGACACTGGCGCAGGCGGGCAATTCGCGCGACCCGCCTTGCGCGAGTTCCAGACGGTTGATTCCGGTTGCGCCGTCGCCGCCTCCCGCGAGACCGAATGGCGCAATGCGCCGGTGATTGGAAAGAATGGCCGCTGTCATCGGCCTGCGAAACTCGATGCTGCGCACGAGCCCGTCACCGCCACGGTGCCGGCCCGCGCCGCCTGAACCGCGCCGGTAGCGGAATTCGCGCAGCAGCACGGGATAGCGTGCTTCCAGCACCTCGGGATCAGTGAGCCGGGAATTGGTCATGTGCGTCTGCGCACCCGATGCGCCGTCAAAACCAGGGCCTGCGCCGGAACCACCCGCAATCGTCTCGTAGTACTGGCAGTCGGCATTTCCGAATGTCAGGTTGTTCATGGTTCCCTGCGAAGCGGCCAGCGCGCCCAGTGCGCCGTACAGGGTGTCGACGATGCACTGGGAAGTCTCGACATTACCGGCGACGACCGCGGCCGGCGGCACCGGATTCAGCATCGAGGCCGGCGGGACGCGGATCTCGAGCGATCGCAGGCAACCCTCGTTGAGCGGTATGTCGGCATCGATCAGCGTGCGAAAGACATAGATCACCGCCGCCGTGCATACAGCCAGCGGGGCGTTGAAGTTGCCGGTGCTCTGGGGCGATGTGCCTGCAAAATCAATTACCGCAGCGCGCTTTGCCCGGTCAATCCGGACCGCAACCTCGATCGCACTGCCATCGTCGAGTTCATAGCGGCGATGCCCATCGGAGAGACGCCCGATGACTTCCCGTACGCAGGCGTCCGCATTGTCCTGCACGTGCCCCATGTAGGCGTCGAGCTGCCCGCGACCGAACAGGTTGATGAGGCGCCCCAGTTCCGACATGCCGCGTGAGTTTGCGGCGAGCTGCGCCTTCAGATCGGCGACATTCTGGTCCGGACTGCGGGCCGGCCAGTTGCCGGATGCGAGCACGGCGCGCAGTTCACGCTCACGCAGGCGACCGCCGTCCACCAGCAGGAAATTGTCGATCAGCACGCCTTCCTCGTCGATAAGCCGGCTGGCCGGTGGCATGGAGCCGGGCGTGATACCGCCGATGTCCGCATGGTGCGCGCGCGAGGCGACGAAGAACGCCGGCTGGGTGTCTCCTGCGGTGAATACCGGGCTGACGACGGTGATGTCCGGCAGGTGCGTGCCCCCCGCGTAGGGAGCGTTCAGCATCCACGCGCGTCCGGGGCGCAGCTGGCCGGAATTGCGCTCGATGACCGCGCGCACGCTCGCGCCCATCGAGCCGAGGTGCACGGGCATGTGAGGCGCATTCGCAATCAATGCGCCCGCTGAGTCGAACAGCGCGCAGGAAAAATCCAGCCGTTCGCGGATGTTGACGGACACGGCTGTCGCCTGCAGGACGGCGCCCATCTGTTCCGCGACCTGCATGAATCGGTGGTTGTAGATTTCGAGCAGCGCTGGATCGGGGTGGCGGACGGCGCTGCGATCATGGGCCGTGGCGCCATCCCGCACGAGCTTCAGCTCCCCACCCTCGAGAAGGGACAGGATCCAGCCAGGCTCGACAACCGTCGTGGAATTCGGCTCGACGATCAGCGCCGGCCCGGCGATCGCATCCCCGGTCGAAAGACCCGCGCGATCAAGTGCTGGCACTTCACGCCAGCCGTCGAACCAGGCGCGGACGCGGCCATCTTGCGCCGGCGACGTTGTCGCATTGACACGCGGCATCTCACCGGCCGCGGCCTCGCCGGGGGCCGTGACCTCGGCGCGCAGCGTCGCGACGATGACGCCGTCAAGATCCGGAAGAAATCCGAAGCGCTGGCGGAACGCGGCGCTGAAGGAGTCCAGCATTCGCGGTGCTTCATCGAGCGCAACACCGATGGCCGTCTCGGTACCCGGTGCGCGCAACTCGATTATCTGAGACAGGGCGAGCGCGCGGGCATTAGCACCTTGCGCAATCAGGGAATTGCGCAGCGCCAGGCACATCGCATCGAGTTTGCCCGCGAGCGATTCGCGCGAAACGGAGGTGAGCGGTTGTTCGATGCTGTGCCTTCGCTGCAGGCTGCGGTCGGCAAGCCCGATGCCCCAGGCTGATAGCACGCCGGCCAGGGGGTGAATCAATATCTCGCCGATGCCGAGCGCTTCCGCGACCCGGCAGGCATGCTGGGGAGCGGCGCCGCCATAGCAGAACAACGCGAAATCGGCCGGATCGTGTCCCTGGCGCACGGAGACATGGCGGATCGCCCGCGCCATGGTCTCGATTGCCACGTCGAGGAATCCTGCCGCCAGGCGTTCGGCCTCATCAGGCGCGCCGGTATCCGCCGCCACGCGTGCGGCGAGTTCCTTGAAATGCTGCCTTACCGTCCCGTCATCAAGCGGCAGATCGTGGCGAGGCCCGAATACCGCCGGGAAGAATTCTGGGCGGATCCGGCCGAGCAGCACCTGCAGGTCGGTCACCGTCAGCGGACCACCCTGCCGATAACAGGCGGGCCCGGGGTTCGCTCCCGCGGATTGCGGACCCACGCGCAGGCGGCCTCCCTCGAATTGCAGCACCGAGCCACCGCCGGCCGCGACGGTGTGAATATTCATCATCGGCGTCTGCAGGCGCACGCCGGCGATCGTGGTTTCGTAACGTTGCGAACAGCCGTTGTCGTAGAGCGCCACGTCGGTCGAGGTTCCACCCATGTCGAAGGCAATGAGCCGCGATCGCCCGAGCGCCACGCCGGCGCGCGCTGTCCCCACCATTCCGCCGGCGGGACCGGAAAGCACGGCATTCGACGCGCGAAATGCTGCGGGCGCGACAAGACCACCATTGCTCTGCATGAACTGCAGTGGCGTCTTGTGGAATCGCGCGCCCAGCCCGTCGCGGAACTGGCGGGCGTAGCGAGCGAGCAGCGGCGTGATGTAGGCATCGACAACCGCGGTATCGCCGCGGCTGACGAGACGGATCATCGGCGAGGATTCATGCGAGGTGACGACGTCATCGAAACCTTCCTTCCGTGCGATCGCGGCAGCTCGCAGCTCGTGATCTGGATACCGGTAGCCATGCATCAGCACGATCGCGACGCTGCCGATACCTGCTTCGCGCAATCGTCCGAGATCGGCCGCAAGTCGTACTTCGTCGAGTGGCAGCAGCACCTCGCCCTCGGCCGAATGCCGTTCATGTACCTCGACGACCTCGCGATAAAGCGGCGGCGGCAGGTCTATCCGCAGCCGGAACAGCTCCGGGCGGTTCTGGTAGCCGATCGCGAGCGCATCGCCAAACCCGGCGGTGATCAGCAATGCGGTCGGTACGCCGCGACGCTCGAGGAGCGCATTGGTCGCGACTGTCGTACCGATGCGAATCACCTCGATGACGGGTTTTGCGCCCCCGTGTCGCTCCAGCAGTGCCAACACACCGGCAACACCGGGATCGCGATCCACGAGCGGATTCTCCGACAGGCGCTTCTCGACGATCAGCCGCCCGTCCGGCGTGCGCGCGATGATGTCTGTGAAGGTTCCGCCGCGGTCGATCCAGAATTGCCAGCCGCGGATGCGGGTCATGGAGGCGGGATTTTCAGCAGATCCAGCACTCCGGCATCAAGCCGTTCGCAGGTGTGCCGGTAGCCGATGTCGATTGCGCGCTCGAACGACTTCCAGTCGAGCAGGTCAAGCGATTCCAGTGGCGGCATCAGCAACAGGTCGCATTGGCCGCGATTCTCCTGCCTCGAGGTCGTGCTGTTGACCATGCCCGAGCGCCACAGGATCTGCAGGATATTGGGACGTTTGCGCCGGCCGCGCTCGCGCCGGAACAGATTCCAAAACGGCGGCGCCTCCGTTGCGTCGATGTCGGAGGTGAATGTCGGGTCGGTGGCAACATCGACACCGATCACCGGGCCACGATTCATCGCGCGCATGACGTCCACGGGCAGGTTGTTCATCGTGCCGCCGTCCACGAACACTTCCCCGCCGTGGAACACGGGAGGCAGCACGCCCGGAATCGCCACCGAGGCGCGCAGCCAGCGCCACAGTGGCCCCTGCTGGTGCACCGCTACCCGACCGCTGGTCAGGTTCGACGAAACACAGAAGAACGGCAGCGGCAGGTCCTCGATGTCGATGTCGCCGAGTTCACGGCGCAGCAACTGACCGACTTTGCGACCCGAGACCAGGGAGACGAGCGGCCATGTGAAATCCGAGAGCGGATTTGTTTCCACGAAACTGCGGCGGAAGCGCTCGAACAATTGCTCGTCGGTCCAGTCCGCCGCCACGCCCGCGGCGAGGATGCCGCCCATGCTCGAACCGCCGACCATGTCGATCGGCACGCCATTCTCGCGCAGCGCGCGCACCACGCCCAGATGTGCGAATCCCCGCGCGCCGCCACCCGACAATACGAGCCCCACCGCCCGGTGGGTCATCAGGCGCACGATGCGCGGCATGTCGGCGGGCCCGCGCAGGTGGTGGCAGGGTGCGCCGGGCAGGGTAGGTCGCCAGCGCGCGGACGCGCCATTGACGATGGCGCCCTCGTGCAGCAGGAGCAGCTCGGCGCGCTGCGTAGCATGCGCATCCCGGTTGAGGCTGGACCAGGGGCCGGCCTCGTCCCTGGCGCGTGCAGCAAGCAGCAGCACGTCTGCCTGGCGCACGCACAATTGGTTCCATGCGGTGTCGCCTGGCCCGGCGACATAGACGACGAAGTCGTTACGCGACTCGACCTCATGGAACCACTGGCTGCTGTGCCCGCCGGCCCGGGTGCTGCCCACGAGATCAACACGGCCGAGCTGCGTCAGTGCTTCGACCAGACTTGCGGCGAGCCCCGCGACGTTGATCGTCGAATCGTAGGGGATGACCGTGATCGTGCGCGGCGCAGCCGGCGCGGAACCGCGTGCCGGGGCGTTCTCCAGCAGCCTTTCGACCGAAAGTCGCGCGAGCCGCAGGATGGCCGCGGGATGGGAGAGCAGCACGCGCTCGAAGGTTCCGGACGAAAGACGCGCAAGATCCGAATCGCGGAGTGCCCGCACGGTTGCGGCGCGCGGACGTGACACGATCAACCCCATTTCGCCGACACTTTCGCCCGCCGCAATACGGCCGACGAGCTTGCCGCCGGCGCCGAATGCACCGAGGCAGCCGCTGACCACAAAGTAGACGGAATCGGCGGGTTCGCCGGCCTGAAACAACAAGCTGTCGCCGGGCAGCGTGATCCACTCGAGTTCGGCGACCGCGGCGTCGATGATTTCCTTTGGCAATCCGGAAAACAGCGGCAATGAAGCCAGCATCGCCCAGGGGTTGGCCCTCGGGTCGATCTGGGTGCGGTCGTCCTGCTCGTCCACGGCACGCGGACGATAGCACGGCAGGGCTACAATCATTGGTGATGGCCGGCACAGATAGCGCGCTGCTGGAACGCATCTGGAAGGAGGTCGCGCGGATCCCGCGCGGCCAGGTTGCAAGCTATGGCGGCATCGCAAGGCGCGCAGGGCTGCCGCGCCGCGCACGCCTCGTCGGGCATGCGCTGAAGGTGGCGCCCTACGGGCTGCGTCTGCCCTGGCATCGCGTCGTCAATGCGCGCGGCGCCATCAGCTTTCCACCGGGATCGCGACCTTACCGGTTGCAGCGCGAGAAGCTGGAGCATGAGGGCGTACGGTTTCGCAATGGTCGCGTGGACCTGTCGGCCCATGGAATGACGGATGACCTCGACGCGCTGCTGTGGCGGCCGCGCCGGGACTGATACCATCGGTTCGACAGGGGGCAGGAGCCGATCATGCCGAGTCGTCATGTGGTGTTTTCGCACGGGCTCGAAAGCAGTCCGTGGGGGACCAAGATTTCCGCGATGGCCGAGGTCGCCAAGAGCGAAGGCTGGAATGTCGACTCGGTCGACTATCGGGGTGTCACAGATCCGCGCGACCGGGTCACGCGGCTGCTGAGTTTCTGCCGCGACATACGCGGCGACCTCGTGCTGGTCGGCTCGAGTCTCGGCGGTTATGTGGCTACCAGTGCTTCCGCGCTTCTGCATGCGCGCGGCCTGTTCCTGATGGCGCCCGCGTTCTACATGCCGGGCATGGAGGAACTCACCGCGAAGCCGGCACCCTGCCCGAAGGCGATCGTGCATGGCTGGCGCGACGATGTCGTGCCGGTAGAGAACAGCATCAGGTTCGCGCGCGAGCACAACGCGACCCTGCACATCCTCGACTCGGATCACCAGCTGCACAGCGAACTCTCGCTGGTCAATTATCTCTTCGAATACTTCCTCGTGGCCCTCGACTTGCCGAAGCGCCGCTGATTTCATGCGCGGCCGCTGCGCCTGCCGGGCCGGCTCGTTCGCTCAGCCGATCTTTATTCGCTCACTCGCCGCCCGTCCGGCACATCGGCCGCGCGGGTCTCAGTGCCGGCGGCGGATCGCGCGGGCGGCGAGGCGGTCCACCAGGCGAGGGGCGAGCAGCTTCAGCCAGCGGATCACCCGGGAGCGCGTCGACGTCAGGACGAGCCGGCGACGCGCCAGCGTAGCGCGCAGGATGACCGCGGCGCATTCCTCGGCGGTCATGATCTTCGCTTCCCTCATCGGACTCACGCCGAGTGCCTTGCCGTCGGGCCCGATCGCACGGCGGTGAATCTCGGAGCGCACGAAATCGGGTGCGACGATGGTGACGCTGACACCCTGGTCGGCAAGCTCGATGCGCAACGAATCGAAGAAACCGAACATCGCGTGCTTGGATGCGGAATAACCGGTGCGCGTGGGCACACCGACCAGGCCTGCAATGCTCGATATCGCCACGATCCGCCCGCGTGTCGCGACGAGAGCAGGCAGGGCCCGCCAGGCGAGCCACGCCGCGCCGAGATAGTTGGTGCGCATCAGGCGCTCCAGCAGTTCAGGATCCTCGAGTTCGTCGAGTCTCGACCACATCGTCGCACCGGCGTTTAGCAGTAGAACATCGATTGCCTTGTAGCGGGCGAGCGCCGCATCGATCAGCGCGGTGCAATCGGCGCGCCGCGAGACATCGGTGGGCACGTACAGTACCTCCGCTCCGTGGGCCGAGCATTCCTGGGACAAGGAAGCCAGCCGCTCCGTGTTCCTGGCGGCGAGCACGAGGCGCGACCCGGCGGAGGCGAGCGAAAGCGCGAGTGCGCGGCCGATGCCTTCGGACGCGCCAGTCAGCACTACCACCTTGCCCTCGAATGAGTCCATGTGTGCTCCCCTGCCGACCGGCGGCTCCGGCCGGTGCAGGATCGCGCTAAACTCCATGGCTTGTCGACCCGGGAGGACGCCGATGCGCGCAACCTGGCTGGCTGGGACACTGGCGGCGCTCGCAATGGGCGGATGCGGAAGCAGCGAGTCCGAGACGGAGGAGCCGCCGATGAAGGTGGAAGACACGGTATTCGGTGACCTGGTCAGTACGCAGGACAAGGCCCGCGACCGCGTCAATGCGGCCGTCGAGACGCACAAAGCTGCGCTCGAGGCGCAGATCAACGAGAGCGAAGACCCCAAACCCGAAGAATGAAGCGCCTGCTCGGGCTCGATCGCACCTATTTGTGGGCGCTGCGCGGCGTCCTGCGCATATTCGTGCGGGCAAGCGTGGTGCCGGAAGACGCTCTGGTCCGCCTGCGTGGCCGCGCCCGCCCGTTGCTCTACGTGCTGGAGGAGCGCAACGTCTCGGACCTGCTGGCGCTCGAGCAGGCTTGCATGGACGGTGGCCTGCGCCGGCCCGCCAAGCGCCTGAAAGTGCGCGAGCTGGTTCTGCCGCGCTCGGTGATCGCCATGGAGCGCCGCGCCGGCGTATTGCGCCGCCGCGCCGACCGGCGTACGCCACCGGAACTGGCGGGCGCTATCGCGGCGGCTGGCGTGGATCCCGCACTCGAGCTCGACGTCGTCCCGGTTGCTGTCTACTGGGGGCGTGCGCCGCAGCGTGAGCGGTCCTGGCTGCGCCTGGTCCTGTCGGAGAACTGGGCGCTGGTCGGCCCGTTCAGGCGGCTGCTTTCCATCGTATTCAACGGCCGCAATACGCTGATCCGGTTTGGCGAGCCCCGCGCACTCCAGAGTTACTCCGCTTCGGGCGCCGACGGCGCGCGTGGCGCGCGCCGGCTGCTGAAAGAACTGCGCGCAGAATTCCGCCACATGCGCGCGGACACATTGGGTCCGGACCTGTCGACGCGGCGCGCGATCGTCGCGCAGGTGCTCAGGACTCGCGCCGTACGCCAGGCCGTGCGCCAGGAGATCCGCGACTCGAAGTACTCGCGCCGCCACGGCTTGCGTGCGGCGCGCCGCAACGCACTCGAGATCGCCGCGAATTATTCGCATGCCTTCATTCGGATCGCAGATCGCGTCCTGACCGGGATGCTGACGCGGGTCTATGAGGGCCTTGAAGTCAGGAACGCCGAGTACCTGGACCGGCTGCCGCCTGCCTGCGAAATCGTTTACGTTCCCTGCCACCGCAGCCACATTGACTACCTGCTGCTGTCGTATGTCATCTACCGGCGTGGCTATGCGGTGCCGCATGTCGCCGCCGGCATCAACTTGAACCTGCCGGTCATCGGGCGCTTCCTGCGCAAGGGTGGCGCGTTCTTCATTCGCCGCAGCTTCCGCGGCAGCGGGCTGTACCCGGTGGTGTTCATGAAGTACGTGGACGTGATGATGAATCGCGGCCACGCGATGGAGTTCTTTATCGAGGGGAGCCGCAGCCGTACGGGCCGGCTGCTGCAGCCGCGCACGGGCATGCTGAGCATGACGGTGCGCAGTTTCCTGCGCGACGCGCGACGGCCGGTCGCATATGTCCCCGCCTACTTCGGGTACGAGCGCCTGCTGGAAGGCGAGACGTACATTGACGAGCTTTCGGGCCGGGCCAAGCAGAAGGAATCCCTGGGGGGACTGCTGCGCGTATTGCCACAGCTTCGGCGGCAACTGGGCCGCGTGTATGTCAGCTTTGGCGAGCCGCTGTTGCTCGACGGCCTGCTGGACGGAATGAAACCCGACTGGCGTGATGACGTTAAGGACGAGAATACGCGCCCGGTCTGGTTCGGCGACGCAGTCGAAACGGTCGCGGTCGAGATCATGCGCAGGATCAATGGCGCGGCGGCCGTGACGCCGATCAACCTGCTGTCGGTCGCGCTGCTCGCGGCGCCGCGCCAGGCAATGATTGAAAGCGACCTCGAGAAGCAGCTGCAGTTGTACATCGACCTGCTGCGCTCATTTCCGTATTCACCGGATGTCTCCGTTGCAGCCGAAGACGGAGCCTCCATCATCCGGCGTGTCGAGCAGATGGGCATGCTCGAGCGGCGAGCTCACCCTCTAGGCGATGTGCTCAGGATGGTGGAGCAGAACGCGGTGCTCGCGACCTACTACCGCAATAATGTCCTGCACCTGTTCGCGCTTCCCTCGCTGGTTGCCTGCGCCTTCCTGAACAATTCGACGATGCGCCACGAGGATGTGCACCGCCTCGTGTGGCGCGTCTATCCATACATTCGCGCGGAATTGTTCCTGCGCTGGCGTGAAGACGAGTTGCCGGGCGCGGTCGACGGTGTTCTTGCGGCGCTGGCGGAGCATGGCCTGCTGGAGCGCGGTGCGGATGGTGCGTCATGGCGCCGGCCGACGACCGGCAGTGCGGAGGCTGTGCGCCTTTCGGTACTTGCGCAGGCAACCATCCAGACCATCGAGCGCTATTACCTTGCCATCGCACTACTGCTGCGTGCCGGGCGCTCGGTGCTGACACTGGAAGCGCTGGAAAAGCGCTGTGTAACGATGGCGCAACGCATGTCCATGCTGTACGGGTTGGCGGCACCCGAATTTTTCGACCGGGCGATGTTCCGGGATTTCATCGAGCTGCTTCGCCGGCGCGGGGTGATACGGCTGGATGGCGACGGGCTGCTGTCCTACGACGATCTGCTGTTTGCCGTGGCCGAAGACGCCCGCATCGTGCTGTCAGAGCAGATCCGCAACAGCATCCTGCAGGTGACTCACAGCTAGGGAAGCGCCGCCTCTGCCATGAGACTTGAACACTATGCGCTGGCGTTGCTTGCGTCGGCGGTCGTACCGGAGGCGCTGCCCCAGGATTTCGCAACGGAGGACCCTGCAGCGCGGGCATCCATCATCGCGCCGCTCGCCTCGAAATCGCTGCTGATCGACATTGCGCGGGCCGGCCCGCGTGTCTTCGCGGTCGGCGAGCGCGGTCACGTGCTTTATTCGACCGATGAAGGCCACAGCTGGACACAGGTCCAGGTGCCCGGAAGCGCCAACCTCAATGCCGTGTATTTCAGCGATGCGAATCATGGCTGGGCAGTCGGCCACGCCGAGATGATCCTGCGCACGAGTGACGGCGGCGACCATTGGGAGCGGGTGCACTTTGCACCCGAGAATCAGCAGCCGCTGCTGGATGTCGTGTTCACGGATCCGGAGCATGGTATCGCCGTCGGCGCTTATGGCGTCATCTACTCGAGCGCGGACGGCGGCGCAGTCTGGAGCCAGGTTCCGTTCGAGCCGGCGCCCCTCCCGGAAGCCGAGCAAGTCGCTGAGGATCCTGAGGACATGGAAGCCGAAGTGGACCTGGCTTTCGAGTTTCACCTCAATGCAATCGCACGCGGCCCGGAAAAGCGCCTGTATCTGGGAGCGGAGGCCGGGCGCATTTTCCGCTCGGACGACGGCGGCGCGAGCTGGCGCGAACTGCCGTCGCCATACGACGGCTCCTATTACGGAATCCTGCCGCTCGACGGCGATGCGCTGCTGGCATTCGGCTTGCGCGGCAAGCTGTTCCGTTCCGAGGACGGCGGCATGACGTGGACCGCGATCGCGACCAGCACGGTCGCGCTGCTGACTTCGGGCGCACGCGTGGATACCGGTACGGTCATCGTCTCCGGGATGGCTGGCGTCCTGCTGGTGAGCCGCGACGGCGGCCGCAGCTTTGCATTGACCCGGCAGGAGGATCGCAAGGCGATTTCGGCGGTCCTGCCGGCGCGCGATGGCGGATTGATCGTGGCCGGTGAAGACGGCGTGCGCAGGCTCGCGCTGCCCGCCGCGGGAGCGGCGCCATGAAGGAGTCCGGTGAGGTCAGGATCGCAGCCTGGCTGGAGCCCCACATCTTCGGACACCGCGCGCTGATCCTCGGCCTGTTTGCGCTTGTGACCGTCGCGCTCGGCTGGATTGCGGTTACCGGCTTGAGGTTCGACACCAATTTCGTCAAGCAGCTGCCGATCAGGCACGAGTACATCCAGACCTACCTGGACCACAAGGCCGAATTCGGCGGCGCGAACCGCCTGCTGATCGCGCTGGTTGCGCGAGACGGCAACATGTTCACGCAGGAATTCTTCGAGGCCCTGAAAATCGCGACCGATGAAGTGTTCTTTATCGAAGGTGTGGATCGCGCGCGCGTACAGTCGTTGTGGACGCCCAACACCCGCTATACGGAAGTCGTCGAAGGCGGCATCGAGGCCGGCGACGTGATCCCTGCAGATTTTCGCGCGGACGCCGAGGGACTCGCGCGCGTCAAGGAAAATATCCTGAAGGCGGGCATTATCGGCCGGCTGGTAGCCAACGATTTTTCCGGCGCGATGGTCAGCGCGCAATTGCTCGATGCCGACCCTGAAAACGGCAAGCCGGTCGACTACATCCAGATTTCGCGCGAGCTCGAGCAGAAGGTCCGCAACCGAATCGAGGGAGCGGATCTCCATGTCGCAGTGACATCGCCGGTTTCCGTGCACATCATCGGATTCGCCAAGGTGGTCGGTGATGTCGCCGCCGACGCGCGGTCCGTCATTACATTCGCGATCGTCACGGTTACGCTGACACTGCTTTTTATATGGATTTACATCCAGTCGCTGCGCATTGCACTGGTGCCGGTCATTTCATCGCTGGCCGCGATGGTCTGGATGCTGGGCCTGCTGGTGATCCTGGGCTATGGAGTCGATCCGCTCGGCATCCTCGTGCCATTCATCATCTTCGCGATCGGCATCAGCCACGGAGTGCAGAAAATCAGCGCCGTCAGCGACTCGGCGATGTCCGGGTGCGATTGCAACAATGCCGCGCGCCGGGTATTCCGGCGGTTGTTCCTGCCGGCGATTGTCGCGCTGCTGGCCAGCCTGGTCGGATTCATCACGATCCTGCTGATACCGGTCCAGGTGATCCAGGAAATGGCGGTGACCGCGAGTCTCGGAATCAGCATGATCATCCTGACCGACCTGGTCCTGCTGCCGGTGCTCATGTCCTACGTGCCGATCACCGACCGGTTCCGCGAGCGGGTCGCGCGCCGCCAGCAATCATTGCAGGCGATCTGGAACCGGCTTGGGGGAATCACGAATCGCGGTCCCGCCGCGGTGATCATCGCGATCGCGGTCCTGCTCAGCGTGCTCGGATTCATCAAGGGCATGGAGACGCCGATCGGTGACACGCAGGCCGGAGTGCCGGAGCTGCGGTCGGATTCGCGTTACAACCGCGACAGTGAGCTGATCAGCCGGCGTTTCCCGATCGGCACCGACATCATCAATGTGATCGTCGAGACGAAGCCCGATGGCTGCAGCGACTTCCGCGTTATCGACGCCATCGACCGCTTCGCATGGCACATGGCCAATGTCGACGGTGTCCGCGACGTCATGAGCCTCGCTGGGGTCTCCAAGGTGGTCAGCGCCGGCTGGACCGAAGGCAGCCTGAAATGGCGCAACCTGCCGCGCGACGAGCGCCTGCTCGTGCAGGCCCAGAACTACATCGAGACCAGCACGGGATTGCTGAACCGGGACTGCAGCGTCATGCCGGTGGTGCTGTACCTGTCCGATCACAGGGCCGAGACGATCGCGCGCGTGGTCGCGGCGGTCAAGGATTACAGGGCGAAGGAGCCGACCGCGGGCGTGACCTACCGCCTGGCCACGGGCAATGTCGGCGTCATGGCCGCGCAGAACGAAGAGGTCGTGGACAAGGAGTTCGTGATCCTCGGCTGGGTGTTTGCGGCAGTCACGATCATGTGCCTGGTCAACTTCCGCTCCGGCCTGGGCACGATCGTCGTGATCGTTCCATTGCTGCTGGCTTCGATCCTGGTCTACGCGGTCATGCCTTTCGCGGGAATCGGGCTCAAGGTCGACACGCTGCCGATGGTCGCGCTGGGCGCCAGCATCGGCGTCGATTACGGCATCTACCTGTTCAGCCGGATGCGGGAATTCCTGCGGCGCGGCGCGGATGTGCAACAGGCGTATCTCGGTGCGCTTCGGGTGACCGGTGCAGCGATCTTCTTCACGGGCATCGCGCTCGCAATCGGCGTCGCGACCTGGGTGTTCTCGCCGCTGAAGTTTCAGGCCGACATCGGCATGATGCTGGCCTTCATGTTCCTGGCGAACATGCTGGGTGCGATGCTGCTGCAGCCTGCGCTCGGCGCGTGGCTGTTGGGAAGGAAACCGGCTGCCGGCTGAGACGGCAAATCAATCGAATGCAGGTCGCGAGCGCAGCCGCTTGATGTCCTTGCGCTGGCGCTTTCCCTCCAGCCTGCGGGTGCGGGAGCCCCTGGTCGGCCGGGTCGGCTTGCGGATTTTCGGGACTTCCCGTGCACGCTCGATCAACACAGCGAGCCGGCCAATTGCGTCGCGCCGGTTGGCTTCGCGGCTGCGGTGCCGGTGTGCCTCAAGCACGATCTCGTCGAGCAGCGTCAGGCGGCGGCCGGCCAGCGTGCGCAGCCGTTGTCTGGCTGCGTCGTCGAGAAGGGTAGTCGCACCGACTGGAAATCGCAGCTCGCAGGCGGTGGCGACCTTGTTGACATTCTGGCCGCCCGGACCGGGACTGCGCACGAAGCTGAGCGTGTACTCGCCTTCCGGAATTTCGAGTCGGGCTCGGGTGTCAGCATTCATCGCGGCATCAGGCGTTCAGGTCCGGGATCAGCTCACTTTCTAGCCGCAGGATCTGGTCTTTCAGCATCAGCTTGCGCTTCTTCAGGCGCCGCAACTGGAGTTCATCGACATAGAGGTCCATCGACAGGCGGCAGATTACGTCGTCGAGGTCGCGGTGCTCGATGCGCAGTTCGCGGAGGCGATGCATCCGCTCGAACAACTCAGTGTTGATGTTGTCGTCGTCGTCCGTCATGCCGGCTCGGCGTCGGTCTCGAATTCAGGGAACGGCGGCCCCGACCAAACCGGTCGGACCGACTCCGGAAGCTTAGCCAAACGTCCTGGTGGATTCCACGGGATCGCAGGGTCATGAAAGTCGGATCCGACCGAGCCCTCGAGGCCGCAGCGAATGGCGAGTGAAATTGCCTGGTCGGCATTGCGGATGCCGCCGCCGCCGGTGATGACCTCGATTCCCCGGCCGCCGGCCGCCGCGAATTCAGCGCAAAGCTCGCGGCGCGCGCCGGCCGACAGCGGATACCGCATCGGGTGCGCGATCACGGCGCTGCCTCCGGCCGCCACGACCCAACCAGTGACTTCCGCGAGCGACGGCCACTTCGCAGCAAAATATCCCGGGCGACCGCGCGCCAGCCAGCGATCGAATGAGGTCGTGATATCCCGCGCGGCACCGAGCGTGACCAGCGCACGGGCGAAATGCATCCGGGTCGGCAGCCGGCCCGCGGCGCGCACGAGATCATGCGCGGCATTGCCCGGGGCACCGGCCGCGTCAAGACGGTTGGCTATCTGCAGCGCGCGCTCCTGCCTGATGGCCTGCAACTGGAGCAGGCCGCCTACCAGGGGCGCGGCCAGCGGATCGAATGCGAGGCCCAGCACATGCAATGTGCGCCCCCTCCAGTCAGCCGACAGTTCGACGCCGGTAACCAGGATGACGCTGAGCGATTTCGCGGCCGCTGCAGCCTGATCCAGGCCGGCCACCGTATCGTGGTCGGTCAATGCCATGAACCTGACACCGCAGCCTGCGGCGTGGGCAACGAGTGCAGCCGGATCCAGCACGCCATCGGAAGCCGACGAGTGCAGGTGCAGGTCCACCGGCGACAGCGGATTCATGCCGCCCTCGGTTCCAGTCCGACAGTGTCGACCGAGTCGCCCGTCAGCACGACAAAGCCACGGCGCCGGCTGAATCCGTCTTCGGTGTAGTCGAAGACATAGGTGCGCCGCCAGGCAACCGGCGCATCGGTATGCCGGACCAGCTTCAGGCTATGGATGGATACCGTGCCATCGAGCATCTGGACCTGGGCGCTCGTGCAGGTATCCAGCGCGACGCGATTCGCGAGCTCACGCGCGGCAAGGCTCGAATGCCAGAACGCACCCAGTATCGCGAGCAGCACCGCAGTGAGCAGGATCTCCCAGCTCATCGCAGCAGCGCCAGCCAGTCCGTGCCTGGATCAGCGTAGGCGACAAAATGCGGATTCAGGATGTCGTCGCCCTTGTTGTAGGAGAGCGGCTCGCCGTCCAACCGCAACACCTGGCCGCCGGCCTGTTCGGCCACACATTGACCTGCGGCGGTGTCCCATTCGCAGGTCGGGCCTAGTCGCGGATACACGTCGGCCAGCCCTTCCGCAACCAGGCACATCTTGAGCGAACTGCCGACCTCCACGAATTCGTGCGGCCCGATCCGTTCCAGAAAGCCGTCGAGCGAGCTGCCACGGTGCGAACGGCTGCCAACCACGCGGACCGGCCCGGGACCACGTTGCACGACGTGGATCGGCCGGCCTGCAGCAGCAGCATCGGAACGAAATGCTCCGATTCCCTCGCACGCGTAATAGTCGCGCCCGAGAACCGGGGCGTGCACGACGCCAAGCACCGGGCGGTGATCGTGAACGAGCGCGATGTTGACCGTGAATTCCCCATTGCGCTGCACGAATTCCTTCGTGCCGTCCAGCGGATCCACCACCCACAACCAGTCCCATGCGGCGCGTTTCGCGTATGGCGCCAGGCCCGATTCTTCCGAAAGGACCGGGATCTCGGGTGCGAGCCGGCGTAGCCCGGCCAGTATCAGCCGCTCTGACTGCAGGTCGGCTTCCGTCAGTGGCGAGCGGTCATCCTTTTCCGCGACGCTGAACGACGACGCATACACGCCGAGTGTCGCGCGACCGGCCTCGCGGGCAAGTGCGGTCACGTCGAGCAGCAGGCGGTGCAGGTCGGGGATCATTGCGTCTCCGGAAAGGCGCGCGTTATATCATAGGCCCGTGAAGAGTACCGCCGTGGCCCCCGACTGGTCGTCCATCGATACCGTGTTGCTGGACATGGATGGCACGGTGCTCGACCTGGGTTTCGACATCCATTTCTGGCAGGTGTGGGTCCCGCGCCATTACGCGGCAAGCCGACGCCTGCCGATCGCCGAGGCGCGCCAGCTGATGAAGCCGATCTTCGAGGCGACCCATGGCACGCTTGATTGGTACTGCATTGATTACTGGAGTCGTGCGCTTTCACTCGACATCGCCGCACTCAAGCGTGCGGCACGTCACCAGATCGCGTGGCTGCCAAGAGCGCGCGAATTCCTGGCCGGACTGCGTGCCGCCGGCAGGCGGGTCGTGCTGGTGACTAACGCCCATCCGGAGACGCTTGCGATCAAGGACGCGCACCTCGGGGTTCGCCGCGAATTCCACGCAGTCTATTCCTCTCATGATCTGGGCGAGGCCAAGGAAAGCGCCGCGTTCTGGCCGCGGCTTGCCGCAAAGGAGCGATTCGACGCAAGCCGCACGCTGTATGTGGACGACAGCCTGCCGGTATTGCACGCCGCGCGGGCACACGGCATCGCATGGCTGTTTGCGGTTTGCCGGCCTGACAGCCGGTTTCCCTCGCGCGCGGTCAAAGATTTTCCGGGCGTCGATTCGGTGCACGAACTGGCGCAGGGTCTTGCACCTCGGAGTCCGGAGCGTCAACCGGCGGGCGGCGCCTGAGGCCCGCTGCCGGGGCCGCCACCATGCCTGCGCCTGCGGCGCCTGTGCTTCTTCGCAGGCGCGGCATCGCCGGCGGGAGCCGGAACCTGCGCGACGGGCGCAACCGCCGCCTTGCTTTCACTGCGCTCCACCCGAACCGACGACTGCGCATGCGGCCTGCCGGCACGCCGTTCCGGCCGGCCTTTTTCGTGGCCACGGCGATGGTGCGGCGGCGGCGCCGGACCGTCATCCTCGTCGTCATCCTGGCGCGGCGCCAGGTAGCCGGACCTCAGTCGCGGAAGTTCGGCCGGGTCAAAGCTGCCGACCGGGATGCGCTGGCCGATGAACGCCTCGATCTCCGGCAATGACTCGACATATTGCTCGCAGCCGAAGCTGACGGCGTCGCCCGCCGCCCCGGCGCGCGCAGTGCGACCGATGCGGTGCACGTAGTCCTGCGCATCCTGCGGCAGGTCGTAATTGAACACGTGGCTGACGTCCGGTATGTGCAGCCCGCGCGCGGCCACGTCGGTCGCCACCAGCACCGCGAGCTTGCCCTCGTGGAATTCGCGCAACATGCGCATGCGCTTGCGTTGCGGCACGTCGCCGGACATCGCGGCCGCCACGATGCCGTTGGCACGCAAAACGCGTTCGAGCCGCTCCGCGAGCCGCTTTGTATTGACGAACACCATCGTGCGCGTCGCGTCGGTCATCCGCAGGCGCGACACGAGTAGTGGCGCTTTCTCCTCCATCGCAGGGTAGTAGATGATCTGGCGGACGCGGTCGGCGGTGACACGCTCGGGCTCGATGCGAATCAGTTCCGGGTCATTCATGTGCTCATAGGCAAGTTCGAGCACGCGGTGCGAAAGTGTCGCGGAAAACAGCATATTGAGGCGGTATTCGGGCGCCGGCAGGCGACGCAGCAGGTAGCGGATGTCCTTGATGAAGCCGAGGTCGAACATGCGGTCGGCCTCGTCGAGAACCATCACCTGCGCATGGCGCAGGTCGAAAACGTGCTGCTTGAAGTAGTCGATGATGCGCCCGGGCGTGCCGATCAGGATGTCGACGCCGGCCTGCAGGTCCCGGCGCTGCTTGTCGTAGTCGACGCCACCGTAAGCAAGACCCAGCGCCAGGTCGGTGTATTGCCCCAGCAGCTCGGCGTCGCGATGAATCTGGATCGCCAGTTCACGCGTCGGGGCCAAAACCAGGGCGCGCGGCGACGTGCCGGGCCGCTCCGCCGAGGCGGGGTAGCGCAGCAGATGGGTGAACAGCGCCACGAGAAACGCCGCGGTCTTGCCGGTGCCGGTCTGGGCCTGGCCCGCCACGTCGAGGCCAGCGAGCGCGCGTGGCAGCGTCTCCGCCTGGATAGGGGTGCAGCGCTCAAAGCCCGCATCAGCGATGCCGCGGGCCACGGATTCGGGTAATTGCAGGCCGGTGAACGAGATATCCGAGAATTGCTGTTCTGTCACTTGTTTACAACTGTGGCATTCATCTCTTGAAAAATGTCCTCCGACGCGCTACAAAAGGACCTGAACACAGCGGTTCCCCGCTAACAACCGCATCCACCGGCACTCCGGAAGCGTCCCGAACAGGACCCCGGCATGTGCTGACACCCTGACAGGCAGCCAGAGTTCCAGCGCCAGAACCCTTATTGTGCCGTATCGGGCGTTCGCCCGTCACAGATCAACCCTAATTGAGGAGAAACCCCCGCGTGAGCGGCAATATTGTCCACACCACTGATGCAACCTTCGAGTCCGACGTACTGAAATCGGACTTGCCGGTCCTGCTGGATTTCTGGGCCGAATGGTGCGGCCCCTGCAAGGCCATCGCCCCGATCCTCGAGGACATCGCCCAGGACTACCAGGGTCGGGTCAAGATCGCCAAGCTGAACATCGACGACAACCGCCAGACGCCGGTCAGGTACGGCGTGCGCGGAATCCCGACTCTGATCCTGTTCAAGAATGGCGCGCCTGAAGCGCAACAGGTCGGGCTGGTCGGGAAGTCGAAACTCGCGGCGTTGCTGGAGCAGCACCTATGAGGGGCTATCTCGGCAACCAGTCGCGCAATCGCCAGAAGGGCCACCGCAATCGCGGCGGTGGTGGCGGACCGCGTCATGGCAATGAGGGGCTTCCGGTCGACGATCATGTCGACGGCTCGGAAGGCGACACAATTTCGCCGGAGGAACTGGCCGCATCACGCAGCGCCATGAATCTGACCGAGCTGAAGAACAAGCCGGTCCACGAACTCGTGACGATGGCCGACTCCATGGGACTCGAGAACATGGCGCGCCAGCGCAAGCAGGACGTCATCTTCTCGATCCTGAAAGCGCACGCGCGCAGCGGCGAGGACATCTACGGCGACGGCGTGCTCGAGATACTGCAGGACGGTTTCGGATTCCTGCGCTCGGCCGACAGCTCATACCTTGCCGGGCCTGACGACATTTACGTCAGCCCCAGCCAGATCCGCCGCTTCAATCTGCGCACCGGCGACTCGATTTCCGGGCTGATCCGCCCGCCCAAGGACGGCGAGCGGTATTTCGCGCTGTTGAAGGTCGGCGAGATCAATTTCGACACGCCGGAGAGCGCCCGTCACAAGATCCTGTTCGAGAACCTGACGCCGCTGCACCCGACCAAGCGGCTCAAGCTCGAGCGCGGCAACGGCTCGACCGAGGACCTGACCGCTCGGATGATCGACCTGATGGCGCCGCTCGGCAAGGGCCAGCGCGGCCTGATCATCTCGCCACCGAAAGCCGGCAAGACGATGCTGCTGCAGAACATCGCGACCTCGATCACCTGGAATCATCCCGACCTCTACCTGATTGTGCTGCTGATCGACGAGCGGCCTGAGGAAGTGACCGAGATGACGCGCACTGTGAAGGGCGAAGTCGTCGCGTCCACATTTGACGAGCCGGCCAGCCGTCACGTGCAGGTTGCGGAGATGGTCATCGAGAAGGCCAAGCGACTGGTCGAGCACAAGCGCGATGTCGTGATCCTGCTCGACTCGATTACGCGCCTCGCGCGCGCCTACAACACAGTCGTGCCGAGCTCCGGCAAGGTGCTGACCGGCGGCGTGGACGCGAACGCATTGCAGCGGCCGAAGCGCTTCTTCGGCGCAGCGCGCAATGTGGAGGAGGGCGGTTCGCTGACGATCATCGCGACTGCGCTGATCGATACTGGCTCGCGCATGGACGACGTGATCTACGAGGAGTTCAAGGGCACGGGCAACAGCGAAATCCACCTCGATCGCCGGATTTCGGAGAAGCGCGTATTCCCGGCCTTCAACATCAACCGTTCCGGCACGCGCCGCGAGGAACTCATTACGGCGCAGGACGAACTGGCCAAGATGTGGATCCTGCGGAAATTGCTGCACCCGATGGACGAGCTCGCCGCGGTCGAGTTCCTGATCGACAAGATGAAAGACACCAAGACCAACGCGGAGTTCTTTGACTCGATGAAGCGCGGATGAGCGATGCGCTGCGCCTTCTGAGCCGGGGAGACCCGGTGATGGCGCAGCTCATTCGCCGCGCCGGACCGTACCTTCTCAAGCCCGATCGCAGCCGCAGCCCCTACGAGTCGCTGGTCCGGGCCGTGGCCCACCAGCAGCTGACCGGCAAGGCCGCAAGCACCATCCTTGGACGCTTTTGCGCGCTGTACGGTGGCGACAACTTCCCGCCGCCCGAGCAACTGGTCGCGACACCTGTTGAGCAGTTGCGTGCTGTCGGATTTTCCAGGGCCAAGTCAGCGTCGCTGAATGACATCGCCGCGAAGACGCTCGACGGCACGATTCCAGCACGTCGCGTACTCAGCAGGTTGTCCGACGAAGCAATCATCGAGCGGCTCACCGAAGCGCGTGGCGTTGGCCGCTGGACGGTCGAGATGTTCCTGATGTTCACACTGGGGCGGCCCGATGTGCTGCCCGTGGACGACTATGGAATCCAGAATGGCTATCGCCTGGCCTATGGCAAGCGGCGCCTGCCAAAACCCAAGCTGCTCGCGCAATTCGGCGAGCGCTGGGCGCCTTACCGGACAACGGCCTCGTGGTACCTTTGGCGGGCGGTGGATTTTGATCGCGAGAAAAAGCAGCGGGCGGCGCAGGAAAAATAGGCCCGCATGCAGGCTGGAGGAGAGATCGATGCGACAGCGGCTGTGGCTGCTCGCGAAGATTGCGCCAGTATGGTCGTACGCAGCCAAAGATCGGTAGAAGATGTGAGCATTCTTGCTCAAATCGCGATGCGAATCCTGGTGGCGACTACCGCACTCGCCGCAGCCGCGCTTGCGCAAGCCGGGCAGCATGCCGGAGAGCCGCCGCGCCCGCTCGGCAATCTCAGCAATGCGACGGACAAGTGCTACGCGATGCACAGTCGCGATGGCGTGGTGACCGGCGAAGTCGAGGTCACCATAATCGTCGATGCCCATGGGCGAGTGGCAGGCGCTTCGAGCCCGGCGGGAACGGAGGATCGCCTGGCGGCCGCGGCGCAGTGCGTTGCGGTGACGATGCGCTACGAACCTGCGACCCTTGATGGCGAGCCCGTGGCTGGCAAGGTGACCATTGACATCGGGTTCCCGAATCCGCCCACCCTCCGGGAGCCGGCGCGCAAAGCCATCGAGTATTGCCAGCCGGCAATCGATCCGCTGGCAACCCTGAACAATGCCTATGAAGGCGAGCTGGACTTGCTGGTGCGGGTCGGCAAGGACGGCTGGGTCGTTGAAACAGTGTTGCCGGATGGCCTTCTGCCATGGATGGATGAAGCCGCGCGTTGCGTTGCCGGCCGGCTCGCGTTTTTCCCGGCGCGCCTGCACCTTGTTGCCGTCGAATCGTGGGCCACCGTACCGGTGGACTTCAACCTAACGCGAAATCCGCACGAGCGCGTGAGGCTGGACGCCCCGACGGTTCGCTCGAGCGATGAGCAGATCATCGATGCTTATCGAAAGTGCTATCCGCCCGGTCGCGATGACGAACAGGTGATCAGCTATCGGATTACCGTCACCAATGGCGGCCGGGTGCGCAAGGCGGAAGTGGTGCGCAGCAGCGGCGACGAGGCGCTTGACCAGGCCGGGCACTGCATCCTGCGCAATCTGGCCTTCGCTCCCGCCCGCCGCAATGGAAAGAATATTGAAGCAACGCTGACCTGGCCGGTCCTGGTCCGGCCGCCAATCTAGCCCTGGTCGTCCGGAAACTCCTCGTCGAGGATGCGCACCAGCTCATCGTCGACGCGATTACGGAACAGCGCGAGCAGGAAGCCTAGCGTCGCCTCGACTACGATCTCGTCCTTGCCGATCGTGACAGTGCCGGTCACATTCGGATGCTCAATATTCAACACTTCGCCCTGCCAGCTGCATTCGGCGTCGAATTTATTCGACAGCGCCTTGGCCATGCGATTGACTCGCTCGCGCGCGGCCTTTGCCGTCAGTTCGTGGGAGCGTCGCAGGTGGATGCGACTCATGTGCGGCCGATCGCGCGCCAGCCGATGTCGCGGCGGCAATTAATTCCGCGCCAGCGCAGGCGATCGACCAGGGCATAGGCGGCCTGCTGCGCAGTGGCGACGTCGGACCCCAGGCCGACGGCGCAGAGCACGCGCCCGCCTGCCGTCAGCACGCGCCCGCCATCCAGACGGGTACCCGCGTGAAATACCTTGCCTGCCAGGCCGGCTGCTTGGTCGAGGCCCGCGATCGCATCGCCCTGACGGACATCTTCCGGGTAGCCTTCCGCGGCAAGCACGACGCCGACTGCGGCCCGCGCATCCCAGTTCGCTTCAATCTCATGTAGTCGGCCGGCCAGCGCAGCCTCGCAGAGATCCACGAGGTCGCTCTTGAGTCGCGTCATGATCGGCTGTGTTTCCGGATCACCGAAACGGCAATTGAATTCCAGCACATTGGGTGTCCCGTCGGGTGCGATCATCAGTCCCGCATACAGGAAGCCGGTGTAGGGCGTGCCCTCGGCCGCAAGTCCGCGCACGGTCGGCCAGATGACTTCGCGCATGATGCGTTCATGCATCACGGGCGTGATGACCGGCGCCGGCGAGTAGGCACCCATGCCGCCCGTGTTCGGGCCGCGGTCGCCGTCCAGCAATCGCTTGTGATCCTGCGAAGTCGCGAGCGGCAACACGTGTTCGCCATCGACCATCACGATGAAGCTTGCTTCCTCGCCCTCCAGGAATTCCTCGACGACCACGGTGTTGCCTGCCGTCCCGAAGGCGCCCGCAAACATCTGCCTGGCCGCGGCGATTGCCTCATCGGCGCTCTCGGCGATGACGACGCCCTTGCCGGCTGCAAGCCCATCGGCCTTGACGACGATTGGCGGCCGCTGCGCGCGAACCAGTGCGGGATCAAAGTCTTCACTGGTGAAGGCCGAATAACTCGCGCTCGGAATGCCATGCCGGGCCAGGAATTCCTTGGCGTAGCGCTTGCTCCCTTCGAGCTGCGCAGCCGCCTTCGAAGGACCGAAGCAGGCGAGGCCGGCCGCCCTGAATGCATCCACGACACCGGCCACCAGCGGGCCCTCGGGTCCTACGACGGTGAGATGGATGACTTCGGAACGCGCCAGCGCGACCAGGCCTTCGATATCCGTCGCGGCGACAGCCACATTGCGGCACCTGGGTTCGCTGGCAGTGCCTGCGTTGCCCGGGGCGACCAGCACTTCGCCGACGCGCGGCGATTGCGCGAGCTTCCATGCAAGCGCGTGCTCACGGCCCCCGCCGCCGATGACCAGCACCTTCATCTTCATCCTCAGTGCTTGAAATGCCGCATGCCCGTGAATACCATCGCGATATCGTGTTCGTCGGCGGCCTGGATCACCTCGGCGTCGCGTTGCGAACCACCCGGCTGGATCACCGCCCGCACACCGAGTTCCGCCGCCGCGTCGAGGCCGTCACGGAACGGAAAGAAGGCGTCGGAAGCCATCACGCTGCCGGGCACGGAGAGGCCCGCGTCACCTGCCTTGATGGCCGCGATGCGAGTCGAAATGACGCGGCTCGTCTGTCCGGCGCCGACACCGATCGTCATGCCTTCGCGCGCAAATACGATTGCATTCGATTTCACGAATTTGCAGATGCGCCAGGCGAACAAAAGGTCGGCAAGTTCGCCGGCGGTGGGCGCACGATGCGTAACGGTCTTGAGCGCACCGGCTTCGATCATGCCGTGGTCGCGCGACTGCAGGAGCAAGCCGCCGGTCACCGAGCGCAGCTCAGGTGAAGTGACGTTCGAGTCCGCGAGGTCACCTGCCACCAGCGCGCGAATATTGGGCTTCGCGGCCAGCACCGCGCGCGCCTCGGGGCCGATTGCGGGGGCCAGGATGATTTCGACGAACTGGCGCTCGAGAATCGCCGTGGCCGTAGCCGCGTCCAGCGGCCGGTTGAAGGCGATGATGCCGCCGAATGCGGAAGTCGGATCAGTCTCGTAGGCGCGCCGCCAGGCTTCGAGGGTGTCCGGCGCCAGCGCTGCGCCGCAGGGATTCGCGTGCTTCACTATCACGCAGGCGGGGCTGTCGAATTGGCGCACGCATTCCAGTGCCGTGTCCGCATCGGCAATGTTGTTGAATGAGAGTTCCTTGCCCTGCATTTGGGTCGCGGTCGCGATATTGGCGCCGGCGGATTGCAGGTCGGCATAGAAAGCCGCCGACTGATGCGGATTTTCGCCGTAGCGCAGGTCCTGCTTCTTCCGGAAGCCCAGTGCCAGCGAATCCGGATACGCAGATTCAGCCTGCTGCTGCCGCAGCCAGGTCGAGACGATGGCATCGTAATGCGCCGTGTGCGCGAACGCTTTCGTGGCCAGACGTTGCCGGGTTGCATCTGAAACGCCGCCAGACCCAAGCTCGGCGAGCACGCCGCCGTAGTCGGCGGGATCGACCAGCACGGTCACGCGCTCATGATTCTTGGCCGCGGCCCTCAACATTGCGGGTCCACCGATGTCGATGTTCTCGACTGCATCGGCGTAACTGCATTCGGGCTGCGCGATCGTCGCGGCAAACGGATAGAGGTTGACGACCAGCAGCTCGATGGGCCTGATGCCGTGCTCGTTCATGACGGCGTCATCGATTCCGCTGCGTCCCAGCAGCGCGCCGTGCACTTTCGGGTGCAGCGTCTTGACACGGCCGCCCATGATTTCCGGAAATCCTGTTTCGGCGGCGACTTCAATGACGGGAATTCCGGCGGCGGCCAGCAGCTGTGCCGTACCCCCGGTCGAGACGAGCTCGAATCCGAGTTTCCGCAGTGCCTGTCCCAGGTCGACGATGCCGGTCTTGTCGGAGGCGCTCAGGAGCGCCCGCCGGGCTTGCCGGCGCATCGCCACGATCAGGCGGACAGCCCGTATTCGCGCAATTTCTTGCGCAGGGTGCCGCGATTGATTCCGAGAATTGTCGCCGCTCGGCTCTGGTTGCCTTCTGCGTAGGTCATGACCGCCTGGAACAGCGGCAATTCAACCTCGCGCATCACGAGGTCGTACAGGCGGCCCGGCCGGTGGCCGTTCAGGGTGTCGAAATAGCTGCTGAGGGCCTGCTCAGTGTGATTGCGCAGCGGAATTTCGCGCGTATGACCGTTGAGCGTTCGGGAAAAGGATGGACGGCGCAGCGCCTGCGCCCTGGTTTTCGCGGTCATTGCCAACTTGTCCCCGCCTGTTCTCGTAATTATCGTTCAGGCCGCGCGGGCCGTCTGCCCGATGATGCCTGACAGGAATGCGCCCGCGAGCGACAACTGCTCCCTTGCGCTTCCATTCGTCAACAACTCCGGTGGCAAGTGTCCGACTTCCGGATGAAGCCGGCAATACCATCCAAGATGTTTGCGCGCCACGCGGACACCATGTGCCTCGCCATAAAACGAGTACAGGGCCTCTAGGTGCGAAAGCATGATAGCACGGACTTCCGCGAGCGAAGGCGGTGCCACTGCGGTTCCATTCATCGCTGCAAGCACTTCCCGGAAAATCCATGGCCGGCCCTGCGCAGCGCGTCCGATCATCACGCCGTCGGCACCGGTTTGTGCCAGCACCTTCAATGCCTTGGCGGGACAATCGATGTCGCCATTCACGAATACCGGGATGCCGACGGCCTGCTTGACGGCTGCTGCAGTTTCGTATTCAGCGTCGCCGGCGAAAAAATCCGCGCGCGTCCGGCCGTGCACGGCCAGCGCCGCGATTCCAAGATTTTCGGCGAGCCGCGCTATCGCGACCGCATTGCGGTTGGCGTGATCCCAGCCCGTGCGCATCTTGAGCGTGACCGGCACGCCGGCCGCGGCGATTACCCGGGTCAGTATTGCGCGTACCAGCGGCTCATCGCGCATCAAGGCGGAACCCGCGGCATGGTTGCAGACTTTCTTGGCCGGGCAACCAAGGTTGATGTCGATGATCTGGGCGCCCAGATCGACATTCCGAACGGCCGCGTCGGCCATCATTCCGGGTTCGCCGCCGGCAATCTGCACGATGCGGGGTTCCGGTTCGTCCCGATGGATCAGTCGATTCCGCGATTTGGACGTATTCCAGAGCCGCGTGTCGGAGGTCACCATTTCCGTGGCTGCAATCGCAGCACCCATGCGCCGGCAAAGCCTTCGGAATGGCCGATCGGTCACGCCGGCCATCGGTGCCAGCGCGAGCGGCGCCGCCAGGGAAAATGGCCCGATTTTCATTGGGCTGCCGGCTGCCCTTCGTTCGCGCAATGCACACCGCCCGTCATCGGCAGGCAAACGTCCATCTCGAACCCGACGGCATCCTTGCCCGGGTCAACGATCCGGATTTCGGCGTCAGCGCGCTGGCCCGGTCCCAGCAGCTTCCCCGCGCCTTCACCCGGGAGGTAATCGGCTGGCTCGACATCGCGGGCGCCGACTGTCGTGCCGAAACGATCCTGCAAGGCCAGTCGCAGCAGGGGGTAAGGCTGGGCGTGGGAGGCCCGGTTGACGATGCTTGCGCGCAGCAGCAATCGGCCGGGATGCATGGCGTCGCTTGCGGCGCCCCATTGCCGCAGTTCGTAGCTGGCGAGATCGGTCGGCACCGCAATTGGAAAACCGAGGAGAGCATATGCTTGTGCGAGCAGGGGACCGATCGCCGGTTTCTGGACCAGTGCATTGCGCTGAACATGCACGACCTGGGCGCCAAGCATCAGCATCAGGATTGCAGTGCCGAGCGCCCAGGGCCAGCGGCGCTGGTCATCATCCGCCGCAGGTTCATCGAAGTCAGCGCCAGAGATGGCGCTTGCAGCGGCCTCTTCCGCGAGACCCTTTCGCATCTCGTCCGGTATCAGGATGCGCGGTGCCTCGAACGGGTTCGGCAGGAACTGGCGGGGTTCCGGTCCTGGCTCAGCCTGCGATTCCTCCAGCAGTTCCGCAAAGGCTGCCGGTGATTCAAGCACTTCGTCCGATTCGTCCAGGACGATGATCGGGAATTCGTCGGTCGGATCGAGAGCGCTGTGGAGTTGCCCGTCGCTCCCGGGCACCATCTTCGCATCGTCGTCCCGGCTCTTCGACAGGGAAGCCGCAATGACGCCGGGGTCGATCTTCAAGGATCGAGGGGCCTCGGCTGCCCGCGCGGCTGCGGCCATGTGTCGCAATTCCGTGGCCGGCACTTCGATGAACAGGCGGTCGAGATCCCCGATGTCGCCGTCAAACTCGAAGGACGGGTCCCCGTCGGGCGCCGCGTCTTCCAGCCCGTCTTTCATGGCCGCTTCCGATGCGAGGCCGGCTTCTGCGGGAGTCGACAACTCGATGTTTTCGTTGCCCGGCAACTCCTCAACCGTAATGGTGTCTTCGGGTGCCGGGGTTCCTTCAGCGCCGGGGCCGGCCCGGAATGGTTCTTCGCTCAGATTTTCAAGCGCATTAAAACTTGTCGCGCAGACGCCGCAGCGAACATTGCCCTGCGCAGAGCGCAACGCGTCGGTAGTGACGCGAAAGACCGTCGTACAATCGGGGCATTGGGTGTACACGCTTACTCCGCGCGCCGCTGACCAGTGAGGGCGATCCATCCGTCACTTCTGGCCGCCGTTTCAATATCAAACCACGGACCGTAGGCATCCGCCACCTCTGCGGCCTGCGCATCGAGCAGTCCCGCAAGCAGCACCCTGCCGGCAGGGCAAAGCCTGGCCAGTTCGGGTGCCAGTTGTCGCAACGGACCCGCCAGGATGTTGGCGAGCACCAGGTCATAGGCGCCATCGGCCAGGTTCGCGGCGTCGCGAATTTCCAGCTGCGCGGTCAGGCTGTTGCGGCGCGCATTATCGCGGGTGGCGATCAGCGCCTGCGGATCGATATCAACGGCGCATGCATGTGCCGCGCCCAGCTTCAGTGCAGCGAGCGCCAGGATGCCGGACCCGCAGCCATAGTCGAGCACGTTGAGGCCCGCGAGCGACTGTCCGTCCAGCCATTCAAGGCACATGGCTGTCGTCGCATGCGTACCCGTTCCGAATGCGAGGCCCGGATCGAGTTCAAGGACGATGCCATTGCGGTCGCCGGGCGGCTGCCCGCCGGGGCAGATCCATAGGCGCTTGCCAAAGCGCATGGGCCGGAAATCCTTGAGCCACTCGCGCTCCCAGACACGGTCCTCCACAATTTCATGGCGGACCGCTTCGGCGGGCAGCGCCAGAACCGCAATCAGGGTCGCAGCGACGACGCCGGGATTCACTTCGACGGGAAATAGCGCGCGAAGCCGGATTTCCGGCCAGAGTGGCGTCTCGCCCGGCGCCGGTTCCAGCACGGGCTGGTCTGCCGCGTCTGCGAGCGACACGGATAGTGCGCCGAGCGCAAGGCAGGCGGTCTCGGCGGGGCCGGGTTCCGCTGGCCCCAGATCGATCACGAGCTGATGAAATGGCATCGGCTGGCAGCGGCAACCGCCGTCACTTGAGGCCGAGCCGGCGTTCCAGGTAGTGGATGTCGAGGCCACCCTGCCTGAATGCAGAGTGGCCGAAGATCTCCTGGTGCAGCGGCGCATTGGTCTTGATGCCTTCGACGACCATTTCGGACAACGCATTCTTCATCCGCGCGATTGCGGTTTCACGGTTTTCGCCGTACGAAATCAGCTTTGCGACCAGTGAATCGTAGAATGGCGGCACCGAGTAGCCGGAATAAAGGTGACTGTCGACGCGCACGCCGGGACCGCCCGGCGCATGCCACAGCCGTACCAGACCTGGCGACGGCGTGAAGGTCTTCGGGTCCTCGGCATTGATCCGGCATTCGATTGCGTGCCCGCGCATCACGATGTCCTGCTGCCTGAATGGCAGCGGCTCGCCCGCCGCGATGCGCAACTGCAGCTTTACAATGTCGA
>JAQBHG010000121.1:0-14565 GCA_032127975.1 Steroidobacteraceae bacterium | reverse complement strand
CAAGGATCTGCGCGAGCGGGTCAATGAAGGTCAGTCGCACCCGATCCGGAATTGAAGAGCGCGGCCGGCGCGCCGCCGGTGACGCATGAACCCTGAATCGGTCTGGATTTTCCTGGCTGTGCTGTTTCTCGGCGGAGCCATCGGTTTCTACGCCGCACGCCGCCCACGGCCAAGCGCGGTCGGCGCCGAGCGCGTGCGCGGCAACTACCTGGCAGGCGTCAATTTCCTCGTTAATGAACAGCCTGACCGGGCGCTCGAGGCCTTCCTGCGGGCCGCCGAACTCGACGGCGACACGGTCGAAACCCATTTCGCGCTCGGCAGCCTGTACCGGCGCCGGGGGGAAGTCGACCGGGCAATCCGGATCCACCAGAACATCGTTGCCCGCGAGTCGCTCGAGCCCGAGCAGCGCGGGCAGGCCAGTTTCGCGCTTGCCCAGGATTACCTGCGCGCCGGGCTGCTGGACCGAGCCGAAAAGATCCTGGAGCCACTGGCGGCCTCCGGGCCGCATCGGATGGCCGCGATGCGCAACCTGATGCGAATCTACGAACAGCAACAGGACTGGCCGCGCGCGATCAGCGTATTCCGCGAACTCGACAAGTCCGGCAAGGCGCCGCAGGAGAATGCGATTGCGCATTACTTCTGCGAGTTGGCCAAGGCTGCCCATGAGCGTCAGGATCTCGAGGAAGCAAGGACTCACCTGCGCGCGGCACGGGCAGAACGCCGGCGCTTTCCGCGGGGTGCGCTGCTGCGTGCCGACATTGCGATCGAGCAGAAAGACGTAGCGCTTGCCGAGCGCATGCTGGCCTCGGTGATGACGCAGGATGCCGCGCTTTCGATCGAGGTGATGCCGCGCCTGATGCGCCTCGCCCGTGCGGCCGGCGCGGACGGGGACGCCGTGGCCAGGCGCCTGATTGCGGCGCGGCCAGACGCTGGCAACGAAGTTGCCTTCGCGGCGATCATGGCGGATGCCCTCGATTTCCCGGCGCTCGAGCAGCTCGTGCGCGCATTTCTGGCGCAGGATGAAGCCATTTCCGGGCTTGTGCGAGCGATCGGGCGCGAACCGGAAACGCTGGACGCGCGCGCCGTACGTGAAGTCGCGGTCGTATTGCGCAGGCTCGCTGCAATGACGCCGCGCTACCGGTGCGCGACCTGCGGTTTCTCGAGCATCAACCATTTCTGGCAGTGCCCCGGGTGCAAGAGCTGGGACAGCCAGCGTCCGCTGCTGCGGTTCGATCTCGTGGCCGGTCTCGAACGCGGGCAACCGCCCGCCTGAATCTCCCGAATTACGCGTGATTGACGCACGGCGCGGCGCCGGCGCCGCGGCTAGTGTCGTATCCGGGCGCGGCGATGGTCGCCGCGCGCGACGACAAGGGAGTTACGCAATATGCTCACCAAGGGACTGGGTGCGGCCCTGCTGGCCGCAATGCTGCTCGCGCCGACCGCCATCGCCGGGCCCGTCAATGTCAACACCGCCGACGCCAAGACACTTGCACGCGAATTGCAGGGCGTTGGCATGGCCAAGGCGGAGGCGATCATCGCGTATCGGGAAAAGAACGGCCCGTTCAAGACCGCAGATGACCTCGTGAAGGTCAAGGGTCTGGGCAAGAAGCTGGTGGACCAGAACAAGACGAACCTGCGGTTTGACGCGCAGAAAAGCGCGGGCTGATCGGGCCTGCGATCGGTGCGGGCCGGCCACCGGCGGCTCCGGTATCATGCCCTGCGCATGGCACTGGAATCGAAGGAGCGCCCTTGAGCCGTCCCGCACCGATCCGTTTCGCCGTATTTCCCGTCGCCGGCCGCGGCACTCGTTTCCTGCCCGCGACCAAGGCAAGCCCCAAGGAAATGCTGCCGATCGTCGACAAGCCGCTGATCCAGTACGCGGTCGAAGAGGCATTGGCGGCCGGAGCGCGCAACCTGGTATTCATCACGGGCAGCTCCAAGCGCGCCATCGAGGATCATTTTGATAGCGATGTAGAGTTGGAGGCGGCGCTCGCGGCCCAGGGCAAGCAGGACCTTGCAGATCAGTTACGATCCATCCTCCCGTCCGATGCCGCCTGCATCTATATCCGGCAGCCGGCACCGCTCGGGCTTGGTCATGCAGTGCTGTGCGCGCAACCGGTTGTCGGAAGCGAGCCATTTTTCGTGCATCTGGCAGACGACCTGATCTACGCGGCCCAGCCGGTGCTCGCGCAAATGAGCGACCGGTACCAGACGACTGGCGGGAGCGTGATCGGCGTCCAGCAGGTGGCCCGAAGCGAGACAAGCCGCTATGGCATCGTGGCAGTCGAGGATCCCGCCGCTGAGCTTTCGCGCATACGACGCATCGTCGAGAAGCCGAAGCCGGTAGATGCACCGTCCGACCTCGCGGTCGTCGGACGCTATCTGCTTTCCCCGGCAATCTTCGACCGGCTGCAGCGGATAGGGCGCGGCGCGGGTGGCGAAATCCAGTTGACGGATGGGATTGCCGCCTTGCTCCCCGACGAGGCCGTGTACGCCTACCGCTTCAGTGGCAAGCGTTATGACTGTGGCGACAAGCTCGGCTATCTCGAGGCGACCGTGGAGTACGCGCTGCGTCACCCCGAACTGGGCGAGAGCTTCGCGAAGTACCTCGAGGGATTTGTCGCGGACCGCAAGTCGAAACGCTAGTCAAAGCGCTAGTCGACGGCAGGATCAGTTCAGGTTCTGGAAAGTCGCCGGCAAGACGGCACGGGGTGGTTCGCGCAAGGGTTCGGTGATGGCGCTTTCCCAGCGGCGCGTGTAGACCTGCAACCTGACTTCGTCGAAGTCCTCACCGCGCACGCCTTCAAGCCGCACACCTGCGACCGCGCGATTCGATACGCGCCACTCGACGGTTGCAGAAAGGTGGGCGCCGATGCCTTCGCGCGAGGATCCGGGGTAACGCAGGTTGCCGTTCGCGGCCTGCAACAAGGCGTCGTCCGGGAAGTAGTCGCTCGCGTCCTCGCTCAGCTTTTGCCAACTCAAGCCGCCCTCGATCCGGAAACTTGCCGAGTCGCGTTGCCCGCGGACGTCGAACGCCGGTCCGACGGACAGAAACTGGCTCGGGCTGAAATAACCGCCGTGACCGATCGTGAAGTGGGACAGGTTATCCGCATAGCCCATCGCAGTGAGAATTCCACCCAGCCGGGCCCGCCAGCCTCGTCCTGACGCGGCACGCCGCCAGAATCCGGCCTTACCCTGCCACTGCATGTTTTCCTCGACCCGCCGGCCCGCGATGACGGCGCCCGAGAAATTCCCGTAGATATTGAGGTCCTCGCCGCCGAAACTTCCGTCGACGTAAGCGCGATTACGGATCATGCCGCCCCATTCACGCCCGCTGAGCGGGTCCGAAGCGCCGGCGAGCGACAGCAGGGAATCGGTAACCGGCTCACGTTCCAGGCCGAAGCTGACGGGCCCTTCCTCGGCGCCCATGCGATAGCGTAACGCCCCTACGACATTGACGACCTCATACGAAGTCGGCGTATTCCCAAGTTCGATCACCAGACCGGGGCGGGGCGCCCACTGGGCATGCACGCCGACGCCGTCATCACCCTGCGAACCGGTAGCGACAAGAAGCGCAGGCGAACTCCCATAGGCTTGGCCCGCCGCGACATGGCCGGCGTCCGGGGCTTGCGCGTCCGCAGCGATGCGAAAGCGGCCCCAGCGCTGGCTGCTGGTCACCCAGGCCAGTTGCAGTTGCGGTACATCGAGACGAGCGAGGCCGGCGTCTCCGTCCCGGTGCCGCCAGGCGACCGCGGCATCGAAGTGCGAAACCCAGTTGCGCTCGATGGCCTGCAGGGCCGGGTCTGTTGCAAGACGATCAGGCGCCAGATCGCGTGCGACGAACAGCGCCTCGGAGGGCCGCCGCAATTCGAGCAGCGTATCGACGAGCTGGCTTCCCGCGCCGGGTGCGTTGCGATCAACCGCGAGCAGATCGCGCAGGGCCCGCTCGCGCGCCGCTGCATCGCCACGCAACTGGGCCAGGTCGGCACGCGCGCGCAAGGTCGCAGGATGGTTGGGACGTAGTTCATCGAGAGTCGCGTAGGATCGGCTGGCAGCATTCGCATCGCGCAGGTTGTGTGCCGTCGTGAATTCGTGCAACGCCACCTGGAAGAGCGTCTCGCGCTCAAGTTCGGCAAGCGACGGATCGAGCTTGCCCGCCGCCCGTGCCGCCTCGAAATGAATCAGCGCCTGGCGGGAGTAACCCCGGCGCACTGAGAGGATTGCGAGCCCGGCCTGCGCCTCGCCATGGCTCGGCGTGCCCGCGGGCACGTCGTTGAAATGCATCGCGGCGAGAGGCTCGAGTCCGAGTTCCAGGCAGAGGTAGCCGAGAGCGGCCTCGAGCTTCGCGCGGTCCGCTGCCTTCAGGGACTGCATGGTCGCGGGATCCTGCAGACCGGGCATCGCCAAACGCGCGCTGTCCGGATCGACAACGGCCAGCGCCCGGGCCCAGGCAAGGCGTGCCCAGGGATCCGTGCGGTCAATTTCCCGCGCGTGACCTGCGGCGTCCAGCGCGCCGCGATAGTCGCCTTGCGAATAAAGGGTGTCGGACCAGTCGAGCCAGCCTGAAGCATCGCGCGGGCCTTCGGCCGACGCGGCTAATGCGAGTGTCGCGAGCATCGCGACCATCAGGCTCATGCGGCAGTCCCCTTGTGCAGCCGCCCCTTAAGTGCGTCATGACGGCGCAGCCTTCCAGGTTGCGATTTCAGCGCCGTCAGCGCGCCATGATAGCGAGTTTTGTGCATGCTCTCACGCGTGGTTTATTGATTAAGAAGCGCACGCGACTTGTTGATTACCCTGTCATTATGTGACCTGACGCGGCCATCTTCGTTCCCTGGTTTTCAACGGGTTTCGCCTATACTCGCAAATGCCGAGCAGTGTCCTGTACGGCCTCGTGGTGCTGATTTGGGGCACAACCTGGTACGCCATCAAGTTCCAGCTTGGGGTCGTTGCTCCGGAGATCTCGCTCGTCTACCGCTTTTCCATCGCGGCGATCTGCCTGTTCATTTACGCGCGGATGGTCGGCAGTCCGATGCGATTGTCCTGGCGTGACCATCGGTTCATCGGCCTGCAGGGCGCCACACTTTTCTGCCTGAACTACTGGCTTACCTATCTTTCCACGCAGTTTCTGACCAGTGGCCTGGTTGCGGTCATGTTTACGAGCATCATCTTCTTCAATCTGGTCAATTCCCGACTGATTTTTGGCATACCGGTCGAGCCCAGGGTGCTTGGGGCGGCGGCGGCCGGAATGCTTGGCGTTGCATTGTTGTTTCTGCCGGAACTTCGCTCTGCGGCGGGCAATCAGGCCGTGATGCACGGTTGCCTGCTTGCCCTGGCCGGGACCTATCTCGCGTCGCTCGGCAACATGGCGGCGATGCGCAACACCGGGAGTGGAATGCCGGTCGTTACCGTGAACGCCTACGGCATGGCCTACGGCGCTGCGACACTCGCGGTGATTGCGTTGCTGCGCGGCACGCCCATCACATTCGACCCATCCTGGTCATACGTCGTGTCGCTTCTGTACTTGTCGCTTGCCGGCACTTCGCTGGCGTTCGGACTCTACCTGGCGCTGCTGAAGAGAATTGGGGCGGCGCGCGCGGCCTACACAAGCGTGCTGTTTCCGGTCGTGGCCCTGCTGGTCTCTACGATGTTTGAAGGCTATCGCTGGAGTGTGCCCGCGTTCATCGGACTGATGGTCCTGCTTGCGGGCAATGCGCTGGCGCTGGGCGGAAAAAAATGGCTCCCCGAGTTGGACTCGAACCAACGACCCACGGATTAACAGTCCGTTGCTCTACCAACTGAGCTATCGGGGAAACGGCTTTTTAGGGCGCGGGATTGTCGGCCAAGGCCGCGCGCAAGTCAATCAGCCGGCAGGGATTTCCTGCGCAAAACCGGATTCAGGCGCGCTTGCGCGCCAGTGCGCCGGAAAGCGCCCGCTGCATGCGTTCGAGCGCATCCTTCAGGGTCTCGGCCGAGCAGGCAAATGACAGCCGGAAGTGCCCGGGCGCGCCAAAGGCAGAGCCCGGCACGACAGCAACGCCTGCCTCGTTGATCAGGAATTCCGCAAAGGCATTGTCATCCGCCGCGCCGATCATGCGCATCGCCTGCTCGACATTCGGAAATGCATAGAAAGTACCCCAGCCGGGCAGGCAGGAAATTCCCGGCAGCGCATTCAGGCCGTCGACGACGAGGTCATGGCGCGCCTTGAATGCGCGCGTGAATTCGTCGACGCAGTCCTGCGAACCATTCATTGCGACCGTCGCCGCCTTCTGCGATATGGACGAAGCATTCGAAGTGCTCTGTCCCTGGATGGTCGCCATCGCAGCGATGAGTTCCGCGGGTCCACCACAGTAGCCGAGGCGCCAACCGGTCATTGCATAGCTCTTGGACACGCCGTTGATCGTCACGGTGCGGTTGTACAGGTCCTGGCACGCAGTCGCGAAGCTGCAGAAGGGCTCCGGACCCCACCAGATGTGCTCATACATGTCGTCAGTGGCAATGACGATGTCCGGGTGCTTGGCGAGCACCGAGCCGAACGCCACGAGTTCGGCGCGCGAATACGCGGCGCCGGTCGGATTACAGGGGCTGTTCAGGATCAGGAGCCGCGTGCGCGGCGTGATCGCGGCGGAAAGCTGCTCTGGCGTGAACTTGAATCCCTGCTTCTCGCCCGCAAACACCGGCACCGGCGTGCCGTCGGCGAGCAGCACCATGTCGGGATAGGAAACCCAGTACGGCGCCGGGATGATTGCCTCTTCGCCCGGATCGAGCAGTGCGCAGCAAAGATTGAACACGGTCTGCTTGGCGCCGCTGGACACCAGGATCTGGTTGCGCTGGTACTCGAGACCATTGTCGCGGCGGAACTTGCCGATGACCGCGTCCTTGATCTCGATCGTGCCGTCGACATTCGTGTAACGCGTATGACCGCCGCGAATGGCCGCGATGCCTGCCTCGGCAATGTGCACGGGCGTGTCGAAATCGGGCTCACCGGCGCCGAGGCCGATGACGTCCTTGCCCTCGGCCTTGAGTCTTGCGGCGCGCGCGGTGACAGCGAGCGTGGGCGAGGGCTTGATGCGCTGGACTCGTTGGGCAACTCGGATGGTCACAAGGGGGTACCGCGTGAATGGAATCCCGGCTAAGGTACGGGAACCCATTTTGCGTTGCAATGCGGGACTGGTGTGCGCGAACCAAGGCCATTTGAACTTCAGGCGGACTACCAGCCGGCGGGCGATCAGCCGGCCGCGATCGCCGCCCTTATCGATGGCCTGGAGTCCGGCCTGGCGCACCAGACGCTGCTAGGCGTCACCGGCTCTGGCAAGACCTTCACGATCGCGAATGTGATCCAGAAGCTGCAGCGTCCCACCTTGGTGCTGGTCCATAACAAAACACTCGCCGCACAGCTCTACGGGGAATTCAAGGGGTATTTTCCGCAAAACTCGGTCGAGTACTTCGTCTCGTACTACGACTACTATCAGCCGGAGGCCTACGTCCCGTCTTCTGACACCTATATCGAGAAGGACGCCTCGATCAACGAGCACATCGAGCAGATGCGACTCTCGGCGACCAAGGCGCTGCTCGAGCGGCCGGACTCGATCATCGTTGCGACCGTCTCGGCGATTTACGGGCTTGGCGATCCCGAGGCGTATCTGAAGATGGTGTTGCACCTGGTGCGCGGCGAGCGCACCGACCAGCGCCAGTTGCTGCGCCGCCTCGCCGACATGCAGTACACGCGGAACGAGGTGGACCTGCGCCAGGGCACATTCCGCGTGCGGGGCGACGTCGTGGATATCTTCCCGGCGGAATCGGAGCGCGACGCCGTGCGCGTGGAATTCTTCGACGAAGAGATCACGTCGCTGGCGCACTTCGATCCGCTGACCGGCGAGGTGCTGCGCAAGGTACCAAGGCTCACGGTTTTTCCATCCACGCACTATGTGACGCCGCGCGAGCGCTTGCTCGCCGCCATTGACGAAATCAAGGTGGAGCTGCGGGCACGGCTCGCTGAATTGCGCGCCGCCGGCAAGCTGCTGGAGGCGCAGCGGCTTGAGCAACGCACGCTGTTCGATCTCGAGATGATCACGGAGCTGGGCTATTGCGCCGGCATCGAAAATTACTCGCGCTACCTGTCGGGGCGCGCGCCGGGCGAACCACCGCCCTGCCTGTTTGACTACCTGCCGCGGGATTCGCTGCTGATCATCGACGAAAGCCACGTGACCATTCCGCAGCTGCAGGGCATGTACCGCGGCGATCGCTCGCGCAAAGAGACACTGGTCGAATACGGCTTCCGCTTGCCGTCGGCACTCGACAATCGGCCATTGCGCTTCGATGAATTCGAGCGCGTGCAGCCACAGACGATTTACACGTCGGCGACCCCCGCGCAGCGCGAGCTCATGAAGTCCGGTCAGATTGTCGAGCAGGTCGCGCGCCCGACCGGTCTCGTGGACCCGATGGTGGAGGTTCGCCCGGTCGCGACCCAGGTGGATGACCTTCTGTCCGAGATCCGCCTGCGGGCGGCGCGCGAGGAGAGGGTGCTGGTCACGACCCTGACCAAGCGCATGGCTGAGGACCTGACCGACTACCTCGGGGAGCACGGCGTCAAGGTGCGTTACCTGCACTCGGACATAGAGACGGTCGAGCGCGTCGAGATCATCCGGGACCTTCGGCTCGCCAAGTTTGACGTGCTGGTAGGAATCAATCTGCTGCGCGAAGGCCTCGACCTGCCGGAGGTGTCATTGGTTGCGATCCTGGACGCGGACAAGGAGGGCTTCCTGCGATCAGAAGGCTCACTGATCCAGACCGTCGGTCGCGCGGCGCGGAACGAGCACGGCTCGGCCATCCTGTATGCCGACCGAATTACCGGTTCCATGGAACGCGCCATGGCGGAGATGACGCGGCGCCGAATCAAGCAGCTCGCCTACAACGCCGAACACGGCATCGTGCCGACCTCGATCCGAAAGTCGGTCAAGGACATCATGGAAGGGGCGCGGGTCGTGCCCGGCCGGGATGGCGGCCGGCGCAGCGTGATGCGGCTGACGCCTGAGCAAGCCATGCAGCAGATCAAGAAGCTCGAGCAGGAGATGTTCCGGCTCGCGCGCAACCTGGAATTCGAGAAAGCGGCGACAGTGCGCGACGAGATCGCGGCGCTACGGCACGCGACGCTTGGCGCCGACGCGGATCGCCTGGCCGGCTGAGAAGGGCGCTGCAGTCAGCGCGCGAAAACGCGCGGCGCTCGACCCAGGGAGGGATCGGGCACCGCGCGCCGTGGCCGTCAAACGACTTTGATCTGCAGAGGCGTCTTTTTCTCGATCTTCAGCTTCGGCACATGGATGTCCAGGATGCCGTCCTTGCTTTCGGCGCGGATGGCTTTCTCATCCACATTCTCCGGCAGCATGAAGCTACGGCAGAAGCTGCCATACAGGCGCTCGACCCGATAGGTCTTCTCGCCCTTCACTTCCTTTTCCTGCCGGCGCTCGCCTTCGATCGTGAGCATGCGATCTTCCAGGGTCACCTTGACGTCTTGACGCTTGATGCCCGGAAGCTCGGCCTCGACCAGATACTCAGTCTCCGTCTCCTTGATGTCGACGGCGGGCGACCACTCAACCTTCATTGCTCCATTATCACCAAACAACTGCGGCCACCTGCCAAACATCGGAGTGGAGAGATTCCGGAAGAACTCGTCGGTCTCCCGGATTGGTTCCCAACGCATGAGATTCATGACTGTCTCCTCCATCCGACGACCGGCCTGCTCCTGCCGGCCAATTGCAAGAATCGGGATTATTCGTCGCCGGATCAATACGTAGATATACCCATGCCGGCGTTCATGGTCATCCGGACCAATTGCGCAAGTGAGTTAGCGCCCATCTTCTCCATCAGGTGTGCACGATGGATTTCCACGGTGCGCTGGCTGATGCCCAGGTCACCGGCGATTACCTTGTTGGCCTTGCCGAGCGTGACCAGCCGCAGCACTTCCCGTTCCCTGGGCGTCAGGGCCGCCAGGCGGGCGCGAATCCGGTCCTTCTCGCCGAGTACTGCACGGTTACTGAGGTCGGTCGTCAGCGCCCGCTCAATGCGCTCGGTGAGGTCCTTGTCGCTGAATGGCTTCTGCAGGAAATCGACGGCGCCATGCTGCATGGCCTCCACTGCCATCGGCACGTCGCCGTGGCCGGTGATGAAGACGACCGGAATCACAGCGCCACGCCGGTTGAGCTCATCCTGCAGTTCAAGGCCGTTCATTCCCGGCATGCGCACGTCAAGGATGATGCAGCCGGGCTGCCCGGGATCGTATTGCGCCAGGAATTCCGCGGCCGAACCGTGGGTGACGGCGGGGATTCCGAGTGACTTGAGCAGCAGGCGCAGTGAACTGCGCACCGCCTCATCGTCATCGACGACAAATACGGTTGGCACGAGCTCCCCGGTACTCATCGCGTCAGTTGCCCGGCGCCGGGAATGTCACGACGAAACACGCGCCGCGCGGCAGGTTGGCGCGGTATTCGAGCCGGCCCCGATGCGCCTCGACAATGGACCTGCTGATAGCCAGTCCGAGGCCGGTGCCCTGTTCCTTGGTCGTGCAGAATGGATCGAATATCTGCCCCGCGATCGCGGGATCGACGCCGGGGCCATTGTCGTGCACGCTGATCTCGACCTCGCCCGTGGTCAGGCGCTGCGTGCGGACGGCAACCCGCCTGTCAGCTGAGCTGCCCGCAGTCAGCGCCTCAATGGCGTTATGAATCAGGTTGAGCAACACTTGCTGGACCTGGATGCCGTCAACCTCGATGGGTGGAAGGTCATCGGCGAGTTCGAGTTCGAGCAGTACACCATGCAGTCGCGCATCGCTCCGCGCCAGGATCGACAGTTCCTCGACCAGCCGGCTGATATCGGCTGGCGCACGAGTGGGTTCGCGCGCGCGCACGAGATTGCGGACCCGGCGGATGATTTCGGCAGCGCGCAGCGCCTGGCCGGAGATCTGCCGCATCGCCGCCTGGATCTCGGCAAACTCGGGGTCCTCGGCTTCGAGGAGCCGTTCGCAGGCCATGGCATAGTTGGAAATCGCGGCCAGCGGCTGATTGATCTCGTGGGCGATGGCAGCGGCCATCTCGCCCATGGTCGTGAGATGCGACACCCGGGCCATGCGCAGTTGCATTCGCCTCTGCTCTTCGGCGGCCTCACGACGCGCTGTGAGGTCGTGCAGGAAACCGACGAAACGTGGCGGATCGGAATCCGGTATGCGGCCGACAGCGAGGAAGACCGGAAACACGCTGCCATCCTCGCGGCAGGCCTCGACTTCGCGGCCGATCCCGATGATGTGTGCGACGCCGCTTTCCAGATAGCGCTTGATGTGCTGGTCATGCTGGCTGCGATGCGGCTCCGGCATCAGCAGGCTGACATTCTTTCCGATGACTTCGGCGGCCGCAAAGCCAAACAGCAGCTCGGCGGCGGGATTGAACGCTTCAATAAGTCCTCGATGGTCGATGATGATGACGGCATCGACTGCGACATCGAGTATGGCTTTGAACTCGCCCGTGGCAAGCGGTGAGGTCATGTGAGTCCGCGCCAAAATGTCAGGATGGACCTTGCTTTGACTACAGGCAATCAGACTCTGCCAGGCGCGCCCGGATCCTCTCGACACCGGCGTTGGCCGCGCTCAGCTTGCTGGTCTCCACCTGGATGGCATATTGCAATTCCTCTTGGGCAAGCGGTTGCCGGGTCCTGAGTTGCTGAGCCAGGACCGCTTCGGTCGCCTCTGAAGGATCGAGGCCGGTGCGGGCGCGTGTCGCGAGGCGCGACGCGAGAGTTGCAGCATCGCTCACGCAGGACACGATCAGGAACACGCAATGCCGCCGCATCGCGAGCGCAAGAGACATCGCGCGGTGTTCCGGCTCGAGGAATGTGGCGTCGACTACGACGCTGCAGCCGCCTTCAAGCGCCGACTCCGCGCATGCGAGCAAACGCTGGTAGGTTCTCTGCGTCGCTGCACGGCTGTAGGCGCCTTCACACACTCCATGGACCCGCTTGGCAAGCGGTGCGACGCCGGCCAGGCGCTTGCGCTCGAGGTCCGACCGGATCCGCAGCGCAGGCATCGCGCCGACCAGCCGTTCGCTCAGCCAGGATTTTCCGGATGCCGTGACGCCGTGCATGATGACGAGCGCTGTCGGTCCGGCGCTGATGAAGCGCGCCGCAGTCGCGAGACGATCCGTCAGGCGGGCCTTGAGTGCCTCGCTCTCGTCTGGTCCAGCGGTCTCGGCACCCAAAGCATCGACCTTCGCACGCACGAGTGCCAGGTAGGCGGCGTACAGGGGCAGGAGACGCAGGCCCTCATAGTCGCCGGTTTCCTCCAGGTATCGACTCAGGAACTCATGCGCGAGGTCGTCGCGGTTGCGAGAGACGAGGTCCATGTACAGGAACGCAACGTCGCTTATGACATCGATCCAGCGTAGCTCCGGATCGAACTCCAGGCAGTCGAATGGCAGCCACTGCTGGCGCCAGCGGACAATATTGCGCGCATGAAGGTCGCCGTGACATTCCCGCACCATCCCGGACTGCCGGCGCGAGTCAATCAGTGGCTCCATCCTTGCAAGGGAATCGTGGGTCCATGTCGTCAGCCGCCTGAGCAGTGCGTTCCCAAGCGCGCCCTCCAGGTGGGTGCGCAGCAGCGCCAGGTTCGCGAGCATGGCCGCCCGAATACCCTCAAATGTCCCGAACGGGCCATCTGGAGCTGCCACGGCGGCCCGCAGGTGCGAATCTGCCATTTGTCCGGCAAAGGCGTTCAGGTCGTGAGCCGCCACGCTGCCCCGCTCGAGCTGGGCGGCAAGTTCCTGTGACGGGTCGAATTCGCGCATCCGGACCGCAAACTCCACCGGCTCGCCTTCGCCGCTGACCTTCAATTGGCCGTTCGCGCGGACGATTGGCACGACATCGAGATAGAGGTCCGGTGCAAACCGGCGATTGAGGCGCAACTCTTCATTGCACAGGAAACGCCTTCGCTCGAGTGTTGAGGCATCTATGAAGGCGTAACGCACCGGCTTCTTGACCTTGTAGGCGAATGGGCCGGTAAGCACGACCCAGGAAACGTGTGTCTCCTTCAGGTCGAGGTGGGCGACCTGGTGCGGGTAGGCCGCGGCGACCATCAGATCGTCAATCCTGAAGCCGTCCATTCGCGCCGCCTTCAATGCCAGAGATCCCACGCATGCAGCTTCGCCTACCAAGCCGGCGATCACCATCGGCACAACTACCTATGTCCCTGCCGGCACGCGTCTGGACCCGAGGCGAGGTCATCCAGTACTATCCGCGGTCTTTCCGGGCGCGTAGCTCAGCGGTAGAGCACTACCTTGACATGGTAGGGGTCACAGGTTCGATCCCTGTCGCGCCCACCAAAAACAACAACTTACCGCAGGATGAGATTTTTCGTACGTCAAAAATACGGCACAGAAAAAACGACAACGGAAGATCGGTGCTGTAACGGCGCAGCGGACCTATTTCGCATGGCGGAAAGCGAATCGGGAGGAGGCGATGGCGCGAAACGGTGCACTGTTGTGCTCTCGCAGCTGACGCCGCGCGAAGCCAAGGCACTTCGCTTGCGCTTTGGTGTCGACCTGACCACCGATCACATGCTCGAGGACGTCGGGAGATAGTTCGACGTTACCTGCGAGCGCATCCAGCAGATAGAAGCGATGGCGGCAAGAAAGCTCATGCACCCGAGCCGTGGCGAGCAGTTCAGAAGTTTCTTGCTGGAAGACTGCACGCGCAAGGCGCCGTCGATCTACGATTTGCTACTGAAAGGCCCTGCACCACGAGGAGCCGTGCACTTGATTGTTTTGTCGATTCGTTAGGCCGCAGCCGACCCTTTCAGACCACAGCCGGACTCATCGCACGACCCGGCCATTGGTGTAGCAGATTCAGCGATCGCAGCCACTGTGGGCGCGGCCTCAAGGGCGAGCCGCATGACTTCGCGTCCGACCGCAAGATCGTCTAGCCGCCCGAAATGCTGCAGCCTCAGGCGGCCAGCCCGATCGATTAGGATCAGTGTCGGCGTACCCTGCATCGCGTAGTTTCGCATAGTGGCGGGAATGGCCTCGCCGGGGACGGCGACATCCACACCCACCGGATGCGTTACGCGGTATTCGTGCAGGAAGGCTTCGAGCGCCACCGGTGTCATGGCCGCATGGTGCTCGAACACCGTGTGCAGGCCGATCACGGCCACACCGTCAGCGACAAACAGGCGATGCACGCGCTCGGCTTGGGGCACGCCATGGCTGACGCAGCCGGGACAGAGCATCTGGAATGCATGCAGCAAAATGACCTTGCCGCGCAGGGCCGCAAGGTCAAGCGGCTGTCCGGTATTGAACCACTGGTTCACCTGCCAGTCCGGCGCCGCCAGAACGGTGTCCATGAGTTTTCTCAATCGCGCAGACGGCTGAACACGTAATCGTGATCCTTCTGCGAAGTGTGGCAGGCATAGCAGGCTGTGGCCGCATTGGCGCCGACCGCGCGCTCGGTCTTCGAATCGCCGGCAAAGCCTTCGAAGCCCCAGCCGCCGGTGGACGCGAATTTCTTGGCATCTTTGTGCATGACGCCAGT
>JAQBHG010000120.1:0-62403 GCA_032127975.1 Steroidobacteraceae bacterium | reverse complement strand
CGATTTCCGGGTCCCACCACACCGACCAGCCGTTCGCCTCGATCGCGGCCACCAGCGGCGCGACCCGTGCACTATCGCTGCGGGCGTACGAAACGAAGACGTCGGCCATGCTTGTCGAACCTGAAACGAGATCGGTCGCCGCAATCTTGTTGCGTCTCGGGTAGCTTAACCCGGCTTGCGCGGGAGCGGCAGGGCGAACGCAACGAGTGACTCGCGACCGCTTGAATCCCGGCGGCTACTGCGGCCTCGACGGCACTGGTGTTGCCTGCCCGGCCGGACTCGGCGTCGCCTGACGCCCGTCTGATCGCTTGTCGATGTGCTTGACGAGTGGCGCATCCACGCCTTGTTGTTCTGCCGTGACGGCGCACTGCTCTGCGCCGCGCAGGAACGGGTTCGGTACGCGCGCACCTCCCTGGGCCTGGCGTGCCGCCAGCAGGCCGCCCAGGTACTGATAGACCGGGGTTGGAAACAGCGACTGCGTGACGATGCCGGCGAACTCGCGAGGATCCACGCCGGCCCCGTGCACGATCAGCATCGCGTCACGCAGGCTCTCGACGACTGCCGCCATCAGGAAATTCCCCGCAGACTTGACGACATTCGCCGCGGCAGGATCCTCACTGATGTACTGCACCCGTCCCAGGACCTCGAGCACCGGCCGGATGCGCTCGACGGCGCTGCGCGGCCCGCCCGCCGCAATCAGGAGTCGGCCCGCCGCCGCGGCATCGGGCGGCCCGAACAGCGGTGCCGAGACATAGGCCTGGCCCGCGGCCTCGTGCGCCGCAGCCAGTTTCCGCGCAAGCTTGTCGCTGATGGTGCTCATGCAGACATGGATAAGGCCGGGCATGCCCGTCGTGAGCAGCCGGCCGCCTTCGAACATCACCGCCTCGACGGCGGAATCATCGGAGAGCAGCGTGATCACGATCTCGGCCTGGCAGGCTTCGCCCGCAGTACGAACCGCAACCGCGGCGTCCGCCGGCAAGCTGTCGGCGCGGCCGGGCGTGCGATTCCAGGCGAGAACCTCGTGACCGGCGCGCGCAATCCGCCGGGCAATGGGCTGGCCCATCGTGCCGAGGCCGATCACGCCGATTTTCACGCTGGCTTCCCCGCGTCCACGTGTCTCAGCGAGGCTCGGCGCCAGGTTCCGGATCAGGCAACGGGTAAGTGCGCGCCTCTGCCGGTTTGTCCGTGGGCACAGCCGCCGCCGCTGGCTCCGCATTTTCAGCAGGCACCCGCTGCGTGGCCGAAGTCATGCGGCGGACTTCGGCGACCAGCTCGTCGGCAGGCGGGGGCGGCGCCTTGGTTTGCGCCATGATCGCCGCCGCGCTGTCCTCGCCGTCATAGAAACGCCGATTGGCTTTCCTGCCGATGAAAATGCCATTGCCCTCCAGGGATATGCCGGCGAACAGTCCCTTGCTGCGCGAGTATGCGTAGACTTCGGAATCGAATGTCAGGCTGGTCGAGGCCATGGCAGTGCGGCCGACCGGGCCTGCCGCGACCGATGCATCGGCGCCGAGTGTCAGCTTGCCGTCGGTGATGCCTTCAATGCTTCGCCGCGTGGTGAGCACCAGCACGATGTCGGCCACCTGGCCGCCCGCCTGGAAACCCCAGCTGCCGCCGCCGGTTGTGACGAATACCGGGTTGCTCCAGTCGCGATTCGCATTGCGAACCAGCAGCACGCCGTTTCCGAAGCGCGCGCCGAAGATCAGGCCAACTTTCACGTTCGCGGGCAGGATCACGATGCCCTCGGCACGTGCCAGCAACTGGTCCGGAATCTGGAGGTCGGGCATGGACTGCAGTTCACGCAGCACGACCAGCGCGTTCTCGATGGTCGCTTCCTCGCGCGTGACGGCTGCCGCTGGCCCGCCAATCAGTGCGCCGGCGATGACTGCGCCAAGGATCAATCCGGGAAATTTCATGTCGTTGCTTCCTGTTCAGGGCCAGACTGAACTGACCGTGCCAATCGTGGCAGGTTCCCCGGCAGTCGGGCCGCGTTGCGTTAGTGTAGCCGTTGTGCGACAGCGGGTCGGCGCGAATCGACAGCGCGCCGCCGTATCGTCCAAACTGGGATGGTCATGATGCGCCGATTCGCCTGCGCGGTCACTACGCTGATGCTCCTGACGCCGGCTGCGGCGCAGACCGGATGGCACGAGCGTGAAGCCGCGATCATGGGCACGCGCATCGCGGTCGAAGTCTGGCACGAGGATGCGGGCCAGGCAGAGGCTGCGATCGATGCGGTTATCGCCGAAATGCACCGCATCGACGAGCTGATGTCGGTCTACAAGCCCGAGAGCCAGGTCTCCAGGATCAATCGCGATGCCGCGATTGCTCCGGTGAAGGTGGAAGCCGAACTGGCCGGGCTCATCGCCCGGGCTCTGGAATTCTCCGAACTTTCTGACGGCGCCTTCGACATCACTTATGCGAGTGTCGGATACCTCTACGATTACCGTGAGCGGCGCCATCCCAGCGAGGCCCAGATCCAGAAGGCCCTGCCGGCGATCAGCTGGCGTCATGTCGTAGTTGACCCTGTGGCCTCGACGGTACGTTTCCTGATGCCTGGCGTCCGGATCGATCTCGGCGGCATCGCCAAGGGCCATGCGGTGGATTCGTGCATCCGGATCCTGGGCAGCCGCGGCATCCGGAATGCCAGCGTTACCGCCGGCGGTGACACCGCAATCCTCGGAGACCGGCGCGGCAGGCCGTGGATCGTCGGCATCCGGCATCCCGACGACCCCGATCGCGTGATCGCGAGGATCCCGCTCGAGGACGGGGCAATCTCGACATCCGGCGACTACGAACGCTATTTCGACGAAGACGGCATGCGTTACCACCACATCATCGATCCGCACACCGGCAAGAGTCCGGTCGGCGTGCGAAGTGTCACGGTGATCGGCCCCAATGCTACCCTGACCGAGGGCCTGACCAAGAGCGTGTTTGTGATGGGGCCCGAACGGGGGCTCGCACTGATCGAATCGCAGGAAGATGCGGATGCAGTGGTTGTCCGCAGCGATGGCCGCGTATTTTATTCGAAGGGCCTGGCGCCCCCTGCCGCAGCGGGTGCTCCCTAGAACCAGCCCGAGAAGAACAGGCGGATGACGTTGGCGTCGAAGCTGTACGCCGGCTCGGTGCCGGGCGCCAGCCCGACGGGACGCAGGTCGCGAAAATCATCGTAGCTGAACCGCATCCGGTCGTACTTGAGGTTGACCGTGGCCTTCTGGATGAACCGGACCCTCGGTACCTCGAACTCATAACCGATGCCGAAACCCAGCGTGTGGCTGTCCATTGTCGCGAGTTCCTTGTCGCGCGCGAGGAAATTCTGGGCGTTGGCCTGCGGGAAGAGATCCGAGTAGAAGTCGGCCGCTCCCTGCATGTAGTAGCGATAGTGGACGTCGAACAGCAGGCGATCACCGATCGGATGCGTGTAGGCGACCTCGAATGTGTTCGCGTCGACGCCCCAGGTGTCGTTGTACCAGCGGTAATCGCCCTGCACGGCGGCGCGATAGGGCAGGAAGTAGCGGGCGCGCAATGCCACGGCATTACCGGTGCGCGTTCGCGGATAGCGCTCGAATTCGTATGAATAGCCGCGCGCTGCACCCGGGTCGACGTAGCGCACCTGGCGGTAGGGATTGTTCATGAATCCCTCTTCGGTCGTGGTCTCCCAGGACATGCCGAGGATCAGCTTCTTGCTTACGATCTGCGAGACATCGAATCCGTAAATCCTGCGATCGACCTTGTCCCTGAACAGCGCATCGCCCCGGCGCGTGACGTCGTCCTTGCCGCGGCTGAACGAGAGTTGCACGGTCGTCAGGTCGCCGAACATGTCCTGGCTGATCGAGAAGCTGGTCGTGTCGGCGTTGTAGTCATTCTCCTTGCTGTTGCTGAAGCTGGCTGCGTAGGTGACCTTGCCGCGCAGGTACTCGACGCCAAAGCCGTACTGCGTGCGTTCTTCTGAATAAGCGCTGGCCGTGGTCACGACATCGATCGAGGCCGAGGACACCATGTCGACGTAGTAACTTGCGTTGACGGCGTATTTTTCGGCGAATTTCTTGCGCACCAGCACCGACGGGCCGTCGATCTCGACGCCGCCGCCGTCGTAATAGTGGTACATCAGGTCGGCCCGATCTTCCGGCAGCACGCCGGCGGTCGCCGTCGCCGGGCTGAGCAGCCAGCCCGCGACCAGCGTGGCAAGAACGCCGTCTGTCCGGGTCAGTTGCATCCGCAACCGCCGCCGCTTGCGCCCGCGGCGCCGCGGGCGCCCTCGCGCGACTCGTAGACGTGGCGCATGTAGGAGGAGGCGACCGGGTCGCGTTCCCAGGCCATGATGGGATCGGCGAGGTTCTCGCGCTCGTAGGGTTTGACCCACGGTTCGATGCGCGAGCAGCCTGAAAAAGCCAGCAACGCCAGCGCTGCGAACAGCAAGCGCTGGAAGCTCACGAGGGCTCCCGCAGCATCGCGCGGATCTGCGCGATGTATTCTGCCTCGTCGCCCGGCTTGTACGCGCGGTGCAGCCAGCGTATCTGGCCCTTGCGGTCGACCAGCACGGTCGTCGGCATAGCGCTCACGCCGTAACTGTTGCTCACGCGGTTGTCCGGATCGAACAGGATCGGGAAGCTGACCGGGCGCATGCCGAGGAAGCGCTCGGCGTCCGCCTTCTCGCTCTCGACGTTGATGCCGAGCATCGCGAATCCCATCGGCTTGTACTTCCGGTACATTTCGTCGAGCGCCGGGAACTCCTGGCGGCAGGGTCCGCACCAGCTGGCCCAGAAATTGATCATGACGACCTGGCCGCGCAGGCTGGAAAGCGACATCTCGCCGCCGGCGCGGCTGGCAAGCCTGAATTCCGGCGCGGGCGCCGCGCCGTCGGCCGCGAGCACCGGCCATGAAAGGGCGAACAGCCCCGTCAGCAGCAGGGTGACATGCAGTCTTGCGGCGTATCGCATCGGCGTCGACCTCAGAAGAACGCCGTCAGCGACAGCGTCGCTTCAAAATTGTGGGCGGTCTTGTTCTTGCCCAGGACATCGATCTCCATCACGTGGTCACGAATGTCCAGGTGTGCGGCGAGCCAGTCCTTGACCAGTACCCTCGCACCTGCGCCCATCGTGACCGTGAACCGGTCTCCGCCGGCAAACTGCGTGCTGCCGGCGCCGAGCGTCAGGTAGATGGCGCTGTTGAGGGCGCGCCTGCCACCCAGGAAAACCTCGCCCGGTAGTGCATTCCAGCCGAAGCCGAGGCTGTAGTAAGTGAACTGCCTCTCACTGTCGGTCAATAGCGGTGAGGAACCCGAAAGACGCTCGAAACTGGACAGTCCCGCATCGCTGAAGCCGACGATTCCTTCGGCAAAGAAATCCTCGTTGATGTGGTAGGCGAGCCGGGCGCCGTATACGACGTTGACTTCGAAATCCTCGACCGACAGCGACCCGACATAAGCGCCGGCCTCCCAGTTTTCCGTATCGATGCGGGCGGGCTTGATGTCACGCCGCACTACCTGCGGCTCAATCACAACCTGATTTTCGTCGTTCCCGGGAGCGTTTGTGCCGGTCGACTGGGTCGCGGATTCACCGGCACGCTCGCTCTGCGATGTCCCGTCAGTGGCAGCCTTGTCGCGCCAGGGCATCCACGCACAGCCGGTCATCCCCAGGACCGCTGTCAGAAAAAGAATGCGAATCCAATTTTCCATTCGTAGGCTTCCTCGTTCGAATCGCGGTCCGTGAAGACCACGTAGTCCTTGTATTCGGCCCTTAGTATGAACCGCCGCGCGAGGTAGGCGCGCACGCCAACGCCTATATACGCCAGCTGGTCGGTGCGCGGGGGAGACTGTGCCACCGTGGATTTTGGCTCCACGTGGATCACTCCCGTGCCCATCGATGCAAAGGGCTGGATGCGCCATTCGGGAACGAATACGTGCGTCACGCCGATTGCAGCGATCTGGCCGTCAGAGAAGCTGCCGAGCAGGTGCGACAGCGCGAGTTCGCCTGACAGGTGGGCATTGAACGAATAGGCGCCATAGGCGGTGATCACGTTGGCGCCGCCGAAGTCGCCGATCAGCACACCGACCTCGCGGCGGTGGGCGACGAAGTCCTCGCGGGCTGGATCGTCTATTTCAAGTTTTGCGCCGGTGGGCACCAGCGTCTCGGCGATCTGGCTTCGATGGACCCAGCCTTCATGGCCGGCAGAGTCCCTGATGCGAAACCAGTCGGTGCGCCGCTTCAGGATGTGGACTGTTTCGCCGCGCGACACGACCTGCACTATCGGGAAGCCGCGGCCAGGGCCGGTCCGGAGTTCCAGGTAGGGATCGACGACAATGACCTCGAGGGCATCGCGGTCGGCAGCGAAGGTGGCGCCTGCGCATAGCAGCAGCGCGCAGGCGAGGAGGAGTCTCATCGCCTCAATTCGTCGGTGCCAAGAACGGGTCGTTGTAATACTGCCCACCGATGTCCAGCCACTCGGCGATCAGCCTGAGTTCCGCCGGCGTCAAGTCGCCTGCATGCGACCCACCAGCGTCGAAACGGCTGAAGAACGTCGCTGATGCCCTGGCGCCCGCAGCACTCATCGAGGGGCTGACGGGCACAGGCACCAGCGTCGGCTGCCCGGTCACCGGGTCCGGCGGACCCGGTACCAGGATGTCCTGCAGCGCGCCCATGTTAACTTCCTGGGCATTGTCCGTGAACAGCAGTTCGCGATAAGAGACAAGATGGTCCGCCTGGTCCGGCGACGGTCCGCCCGACAGGTCGAGCTGGCCGGCCGGCACGCGCACGGTCCCGGCCGCATCGGCTGGGCTGTGGCAGGCGATGCAGGTGCGGTCGGCAATCACCGCGCCACCCGCGTCCAGCGTGAGCCGCGGCAGCGTCCACAGCGGCTGCAGGTGAATCGGGTAGTGGATCACGATGCGGCACAACCAGGTCCAGTTTGGCAGGCAAGTACCCTTCGTCGGCACTGGCGTCATCAGCTGTCCGTAGCGATAACTGAATGAAGCGTCGGCGGGCCGGTTGGCTGCGAGCGGGCTCGGGTCGGTCCAGACATCGTCATAAATGATGTCCACGGATGGAAGGAGCGCCGCGCAATCTGTCTGGCAACTGACGCGCGTACGCACTTCCGCCATCGTCTCGCCCATATTTGCGAAAAATACGGCGTTGGTATTTGGAAAAGGCTGGCCCGTGGTCGGCGCGCCCGGGTTCGCCGAGGCGAACAGATTGCTGCGCCCGTGTGAGACTGCCGGTGGGGCTTGCGCGCCAGCCGGCACATGGCAGCCATTGCAGGTCAGGGTCTCGCCGGCCCGCAGCTGCATCCAATTGAGGTGTCGCGCGAATGGCGCAATGCGTCGGCCATTGCGATCGATGACGCTGACCGCGAACGGCACATCCGCAGGCAGCTTGATCTGCACCGAGCCGTCGGGCTCGATTGGCGCATAGCCCAGGATTTCGCGCATGCCGAGACCGCCGGCGGCACCGAAGGCGGTGTTGCGAAAATCGCGTACTTCATCATCGGGGATACCGACTGCCTTCTCGACACGCAGGAAACGGGCCGGGCGCTGGTCAGCAATTGTGAGTCTCGGATCGCGCAGCGTCGCGATGCCGCCCGGCGCTGAATCCACGCCATCGAGGTCGTAGACGCTCTTGATATTGAGGATGCCGACATTCTCGGCAGCCAGTACCGGGTCGTAGTCGACGCCCGCGACCGCATCGAGAATCACGGCCGGCAGCGGCGCGCGCGGCGACATCAGGACGACATCGGAGTAGCGGACGCCTTCGGTCGGCTGCAAGACCGGCCGCTGCGTACGGTCGCGCGGATCGTAGATCCAGACGCCATAGAGCGGCGGGGCCGTCACCGCCGCCGGATTTGCAAGGCGGCTCGCGGTGCAGGGAACGGTCAATCCACCCTCGAGCAGCCGGCATATGGTCCAGCTGACGAGCAGGCGATTCGTGCCGTCCCACATCGGGAAAATCGAGGCGTAGCGCCCGCCGGGTGAAGGACCGGGATCAGTGCGCACGTCGTTCATCGACAGCCTGACCTGCGCCGGACCGGCGAGGCCGGCATTCGTCAATGTCGGTTGCTGGATCTCGACAAAACTTGCGGCGTCGATCGACACCGGGTCGCCGCCAAGCTCGGTGTCGGCAAATGGACGCATGAGCGCGACGATGCTGCCGTCAGGGCGCGTCCGCGGTGACAGGAATTGCACGTCTGTCGTGCCGGTCCCGGTTGCATGACTGTTCGCGCCGTACAGCAGTTCGAGGCGACTGCCGTCCGGATTGACCGTATATAGATGAATCGAGCTGCCGCTGGCGTTTTCCCAGCGGCTGAACACGATGCGGCCGTCCGCGAGCACCGCGGGGTCCATGTCGTGACTCTGGTTGAACGAGATCTGGCGCATGCCGCTGCCGTCCGCATTCATTACATGCAGCACGAATGCGTGCTCGTTGCGGTCCTCGTCCTGGGCGGCGAATGGCGTCTTGTTTTCGTCGATCAGCACGGCCCTCGACTGGCGCTGGCGCGTGGACGAAAACACGATGCGCCCGTCGGGCAGGTAGTGCGGCGCGACGTCGTGGCCTTCCTCGGCGACCAGATCGGATGCAATCACCCGGCGCAGCGCATCGGTCGGGCGATCGTACTCATAGATGTTCCAGGTCGGCTGTTCGCTGTCCATCGCACCGGGGATCAGCGGCATGCGCATGGCGAATATGAGCTTGTTGCCGTCGAATGAGACGTCGATATCGCGGACATTCCACAGGCCGCCGGTGATGGCGAATGTCAGGTTGCGTTCCGGCGAATCGGGCGCCGCGCGGTCACGTAACCAGATGTCGGAACCCGCCTGGAATGTCTCCAGTTCGCGCACATCCTCGGTGCCATCAGGCAGCGGTCCCTTGACATAGGCAATGGGGAAGTCGAGCACGACCGGATCGGGCTGCTGCCCGCCACCGATGTTCACGTCGCCACCATGGCCCGTTGAACATCCCGTCGCAGCCAGCACAATGGCCGCCAGCAGCGTGATTCGCGATTGCATTAACGTGACAGGCATCTCAATTGACCTCTTCGCGCACGCGGCATTCCATTGCGATCCATATAACAGAATGCCGGCGCAACACCGCTTCATTGCGACGCATTGCCGCTTCGCTTCCCTTCAAATCAAGGCATTTGCGTATTCGAGACCAATTCATGGATGCAGGGTAACTCGACACGCGTCACGGGTGAATGTCGCTGTTCAGAGACATTATGCGCCCCGGTACCCGCAGATATATTCGACCGCAGCCTGAATCACTACGAGCGAGTGGAGCACGGAAATGCATTTGTGGCCACGCCACATGGGATCGATCGTGATACGCGTCACCGCAGCGGTGGCCGCGCTGGCATTGGCCGTCGCGGCGCAGGCAGGGCCGCGCGAGCAGGCGAAGCGGATGCACGACCGCATCGCGGGCGTGCCGCCGTCGGACGCCGTACTCAATGCCATGGAAGCCGACATCATTGCGGGGCAGACGCAACAGGCTGCGCTGCGTGCGATGAATGACCCTGCTTTCTACTCGGTCACGCTGAAGAATCTCGTCGCGCCCTGGACCAACCGCGACCAGACCGTCTTTGCGCCGCTCAACGACTACACGGCCACCGTCATCGGCATGGTGCGCGACGATGTGCCATTCAATGAACTCCTGTCCGGCGACATCCTCTATGTCGGCAATGCCGGGCTCGGCCTGCCGGCGGTGTCTGCCAGCAGCAACACACATTACGAGCAGATGGAAGCGCGCGGCATCGACCTGCCTGCCGGCCTGCAGCGCACGACGCAATCGAGCGCTTACGGCATTCCTGCCACCGCGACCGCCGGCATCATGACGAGCCGTGCCGCCGCCGAGGCGTTCTTCATCGCCGGCACCAACCGCGCGATGTTCCGTTTCACCCTGCTGAACCATATGTGCCGTGATCTCGAGGAGATCCATGACACGACGCGCCCGCCGGATCGCATCCGGCAGGATGTCAGCCGCAGTCCCGGCGGCGATGCGCGCCTGTTCCTGAACAACTGCGTGGGCTGCCACTCGGGCATGGATCCGATGACGCAGGCCTTCGCCTACTACACCTATGACGACACACAGGGCCGGTTGGTCTATACGGCGGGCTCGGTGCAGGCGAAGTATTCGATCAATGCGGACACCTTTCGCCACGGCTACGTGACCCAGGACGATGCCTGGGAAAATCGCTGGCGCAGTGGCCCGAACGCCGTGCTGGGCTGGGACTCGTCATTGCCCGGATCGGGTAGTGGCGCCAAGTCGCTGGGGCAGGAACTCGGAAACAGCGACGCCTTCGCATCGTGCCAGGTCGAAAAGGTCTTCCGGACCGTCTGCCTGCGCTCGCCGACCGATACCGCCGATCGTAACCAGATCGGCTCGATGGTCGGATCTTTCCGCGCCAGCGGCTATCGCCTGAAGCAGGTGTTCGCCGACGCCGCCAACTATTGCAAGGGCCCGTGAGGACCATGAGCAACGGATTCAAGAACCCGCTGATCCGCCTCCTGCGCGTGCTGCCGCTTGCGTTCGTCTGGCTTGTCGCCGGCTGCGGCGGCGGCGCGGCGACCACGCAGAATCCAGTAGTCGTCGCGCCACCCCCCGCCGGTTACACGGGTCCGCCGCCGGCGAGCCAGGATGTGCAGGCGTTCAAGCTGAATGTCTGGGACAACCTGCAATCCGGCAACCGCTGCGGCACTTGCCACGGCACCGGTGGCCAGGTGCCCCGCTTTGTGCGAAATGACGACATCAACCTGGCCTACGAGGCCGCCAATGGCGTCGTCGATCTCGGGAATCCCGGCGCGTCGATGATGGTTAATAAAGTCGGCGGTGGCCACCATTGCTGGCTCGCGGCCAACTCGGCCTGTGGCGACCAGCTGACAGTCTGGATCCGCAACTGGGCCGGTGCGACGCTCGGCAGCTCGCGCGGCGTCAACCTGCAGCCGCCGCCGGTGCACGACGTCGGCGCCAGCAAGTCATTCCCGGCGAGTTCCGGCGCATTCGCCGCGACCGTCTATCCGCTGCTTGCCCAGTACTGCTCGCGCTGTCATTCGTCCAATGCGGCCACGCCGCAGTCGCCGTTCTTCGCGGAGGCCGACGTGGACGTCGCCTACGCGGCGGTGCGCGCCAAGATTAATCTCGACACACCGGCCGATTCACGCCTGGTCGTGCGCCTGCGCGACGAGTTCCACAATTGCTGGACCGATTGCGGGCAGAGTGCCGCGATCATGCAGGCTGCGATCCAGGACTTCGCCGGTCGCGTGCCGGTCACGCAGGTCGACCCGAGCCTCGTGCTGTCGAAGGCACTGACGATGTACGAAGGCACGGTCGCGAGCGGCGGCAACCGCTATGACAATGCGGCGATCGCCCTTTACGAATTCAAGACCGGCACGGGCACAGTCGGTTACGACACCAGCGGCGTCGAGCCGGCGCTGAACCTCACCCTGTCGGGCAGCGTGACCTGGGTCGGTGGCTGGGGCATCGACATCCGCGGCGGCAAGGCCCAGGGTACGACCGCCGCCAGCCGGAAACTGCATGACCTGATCAAGGCAACCGGCGAATACACGGTCGAGGGCTGGGTCGCACCGGCCAACGTGGTGCAGGAAGACGCCTTCATCATCGGCTATTCGGGTGGCACGACAGCGCGCAACTTCACGCTCAGCCAGACGATGTACAACTACGATTTCCTGAACCGCATGACGACCACGGGCGCGAACGGAACGCCGGCGCACTCGACGCCCGCTGCCAACGAGGTCCTGCAGGCGACGTTGCAGCATGTTGCCCTGACCTATGACCCGGTCAACGGTCGCCGTATCTACGTCAATGGCGTGCTGTCCACGGCACCCGACCCGGTCACACCGGGTCTGCTGACCGACTGGAATGACACTTTTGCGCTGGTGCTCGGCAACGAAGTGTCGAACGACCGGTCGTGGCAGGGCGTCGTGCGCATGGTGGCGATCCACAACCGCGCGCTGACGCAGGCGCAGATCCAGCAGAATTTCGACGCCGGTGTCGGCGAGCGCTTCTACCTGCTGTTCTCCGTGTCGCATCTCGTCAATGTGCCGCAGAGCTACCTGCTGTTCGAAGGCAGCCAGTTCGACAGCTACTCATACCTGTTCAACAAGCCGGCATTCATCAGTCTGGATTCGAGCGTGACGCCCGACCAGGTGCCGGTTGGCGGCGTGCGCATCGGCATCAATGGCGCCGAGGCGCGCGTGGGCCAGGCCTACATCCCGCTCGATCAGACAGTCGTGGCCTCCGGCTACAATGCCGGCGGCGCGCTGGGCTACCCGCTGTCCGGCATCGGCACGGTCGTTGCGCTCGACAAGGGCCCGGCTGCGGACCAGTTCTTCCTTAGTTTCGAGCGCATCGGCTCGACCACGAATCCGCGCACAGAACCGGCCCCGACGCCATTGCCGCCGCCTCCCGACGGCGCGCCGGCACCGGAAATCGGCCTGCGTACCTTCCAGGAGCTTTCCGCCTCGATGTCGGTCATGACCGGTGTGCCGACGACCAACACCGCGATCGCGGACACCTACAATCGCCTGCGCGAGCAGTTGCCGACTGTCGAGAACATCGAGGGCTTCCTGTCGTCGCATCAGGTCGGTACCGCCCAACTCGCGATCGAGTACTGCAACGAGCTCGTGGACGACCCGACGCTGCGCAGCGCGTACTTCCCGGGATTCAATTTCAGCGCTCCGGCTGCCACGGCGTTCGACACGCCTGCCGAGCGCGCAATGATCACGGGCCCGCTGTTGACCCGCGCGGTCGGCACGGGAATGACGACGCAGCCGTCCGCGGCCGAGATCTCGACCGAGGTCGACGCGTTGATCGGAAGGCTTACGGCCTGCGGCGCCGGCTGCGCCGCGGACCGCACGATGGTCGTCGTCAAGTCGGCCTGTTCTGCAGTGGTTGGCAGCGCCAGCACGCTGCTGCAATGAGGTACTTGCAAAGATGAGGAGAAAATCCAGTCGCGGGGCGCTCCATCCGGATGCGCCGCTCTGCCAGCCGGATCATCCGCGGCCGGTGACGCGCCGCCAGTTCATCTCGCAGGGCTTCATCAGCGGTGCGGCAACCGTCATCGCGCCCACCGTCTTCAGCCTGTTCGCAAATCCGCGCGCGGCGCAGGCAGCGCTTTCATCGGATCTCGAGGCCCTCAAGCAGAGCTGCGGCATTGCCCTACAGGGCGCGGGCAAGATTCCATTCATTTGCATTGATCTCGCCGGCGGCGCGAACATGGTTGGCTCCAATGTGCTGGTCGGCGGCACGGGCGGCCAGCTCGACTTCCTGTCGGTGGCCGGTTACGGGCGCCTCGGCCTGCCGGGCGACATGGTTCCAAACGCGCCGAATCCAGCCAGCCCCACCAACGACTTCGTGGACCGCAGCCTGGGACTTGCATTCCACCTGGACAGCGCATTCAAGCGCGGGATCATCGAGCGCGTCAGCGCGACGACTGCGGCCGCGATCAACGGCGCCGTGATTCCCGCACGCTCCGAGAACGATACCGGCAACAATCCGCACAACCCGATGTACGGCATTTTCCGTGCCGGCGCGGACGGCGAGCTGCTGACGCTGATCGGATCGCAGAGCTCCGAATCCGGCGGCAACTCGATGTCGCCCTCGGCCATGGTCAATCCAGCGGTGCGACCGACCAAGGTCGATCGCACCAGCGACGTCACCGGTCTCGTGGATACGGGCAAGCTCGTGGGGCTCCTCGCCCAGGACGATGCCGTGCGCGTCATGGAATCGATCCAGCGCCTGTCCGATCGCAAGCTTGCGCGCGTGGACACCGAAATCACCCGCGACGCGGTGATCAAGGACCTGGTTCGCTGCAACTACGTCAAGGCCGCCGACCTGACCGATCGCTATGGCGATCCGTCGGCGCTCAATCCCGAGCTCGACCCCGACATCGTCGGCCCGGCCGGCATATTCACCCGAGCCGAGTTCGACGGCGATTCCGAATTCCGCAAGACCGCCGCGGTCATGAAGCTGGTCATGAATGGTTACGCCGGCGCCGGCACGATCACCATGGGCGGCTACGATTATCATGGCCAGGGCCGCGCGACGGGCGAGCTTCGCGACCTGCGGGCCGGGCGCTGCATGGGCGCCTGCCTCGAATACGCGGCGCGGCGCGGCGTGCCGCTGATGCTTTACGTGTTCAGCGACGGCTCGCTTTCGGCAGACGGCACGGTCGACAATTCAGTGAATGGTCGCGGCAAGTTTGACTGGACCAGCGACAATCAGCAGACCGCCGCCTCATTCTTCATGGTCTACAATCCGCTGGGCCGGTCGCAGCTTTACACCGGCGACAACCGGCCGCCTGAGCAGCACCAGCAGATCGGCTGGTTCCGGCGGGACGCGTCGGTGGAAACCGCTGGGACGCCGGCAGCAAACAACGTCAACCTGCTGGTCGAGACGGTCATCCTCAATTACATGGCATTGCATGGCGAGCAGGGCAATTTTGGTTCCCTGTTCCCGGGCCACGGCCTGGGTACGACGGCCCTCCAGGACAGCCTTATCGCCTTCAATCCGATCGTCAACGGCACAATCGTGTGAATTCCGCCGGGCCGCGGCGGACGATGCCTGAAACGGCAGTGGTTTCGTGCCCGTTGCCTCGGCATTATGTCACCCAGCACGGACAGCAGGAGCATGAGTCGTCGGCCATCCGGCGGACCAAGACCATGGCAGGCAAAGATCATCTCGCGGACGACGACAGGCGCGCAGGGCGATTCGTCGCTGCAATCACGATCCTGATCGTGCTCGCGGCGCCGGTCCTGGCGTCGACCGCCCCCGATTTCGCACTGCCCTCCGTTGCCGGCGGCAATTACCGGCTTTCGGAGCACCGTGGAGAAGTCGTCGCCCTCATATTCTGGGCGAGCTGGTGCGGCGAATGCCGTCGTGAACTCGAGCGATTCGAGAAACTGCGGGCGACTTATGCACCCGCAGGCCTCATCGTGCTTTCAGTCAGCCTCGACGAAGAGCCGGCGCGCGCCGCGACGATCGCGGCGGCGGCCGGTATCGACTACCCCGTATTGCTGGATGCCGGCAAGAAGGTGAGCCGCAACTATCAGGCCGACCAGCTGCCACTGATTCTGCTGATCGACCGGAATGGCGTGATCCGCGCACGCCACGATGCGCTCGACGCGCGCGAGGAACGCGGCATGCTGGTGCAACTGCGCGATCTCATCGATGAATAGACAGGAACTCCCGACATGAGAGCTTGGATCAAGGCGACAGCCGTACCTGTTTTGATGCTGCTGGCCATGGCGGCCGGCCGGGCAGAGGAACCGCCGCCGCCGGCGCCCGACCGCTCGGCGCTCGACGCCGAGGTTCAGGACCTGCGCCGCGAAGTCGTCGACCTCAATCGTGACCTGTTCATGCTCGAAGAGGACCTGCTGTTCCCTGCGAGCACGCAGATCGCAGTATTCGTCTCCATGGATGTCGGCACTTTCTTCGATCTCGATTCAGTCCAGGTGCGCATCGATGGCAAGGAGGTCGCCAATTACCTGTACACGGCACGCGAGCGCGAGGCGCTCTTGCGCGGTGGCGTGCAGCGCGTGTGGCTGGGCAACATGAAGGCCGGGGAGCATGAACTGGTGGCGTTCTTCACGGGGCAGGGTACGCACGAGCGCGACTACAAGCGCGGCGCGACGCTGACCATCGAAAAAGGCGTCGGCGCGAAGTACGTCGAGCTGCGCATCAGCGATCGCGTGCGCAAGCTGCAGCCTGAATTCGTCGTTCGCGTATGGGAGTGATTGCTTGGCCTCGCGGCTGATCGTCATCCTGGCCGCGCTCTCCGCCTGGGCCGGGCCGGCGGCGGGTTCTGCGCCAGTGGCGATTGCGCCCGCACTCGGTGCGGCGCGGGAAAATACGCCTGACCCTGCGGGCTTGCCGGCCGTCAAGGTACAGGACCTGCACTACGGCGACGTCCTGTTTCATTTCTACGGCCGCGACCATTTCGAGGCGCTGGTCCGGCTGTCTGCGTACCGGGCCCAGGGGCACCTCGATCCTCACGCCCGCGATGCCGAGCTGCTGCGCGGCGGCCTGTACCTGTCGCTCGGTCAGCACCGGGAAGCGCGTGAGATTTTCGAGCGGCTCCTTGCTGATGCGACGACACCTGCGCCGGTTCGCGATCGCGCCTGGTTCTATCTCGGCAAGGTCCTTTATGCGAGCGGGCATTACGATCAGTCAGAGCAGGCACTTCGCGCGGTCAGCGCAGGACTGCCGATCGAGCTCGAATCGGAACGCCGGTTGCTGATCGCGCAGGGACTCATGTATCGGGGGCAGTTCGACGCGGCCATCTCGGACCTCGAAGGCTGGCAGGGCCCGGACAACTGGACTGCCTATGGAAAATTCAACCTCGGTGTGGCACTGGTGCGCGCCAATCGCATCGAGAGCGGCCACGCGATGCTCGAACAGGTCGGCATGCTGCAGACGACCGACCCCGAGCTGCTTTCATTGCGCGACAAGGCGAATCTGGCGCTTGGCTACGCATTGCTGCAGGCCGGGCGGCCGGATGCGGCACGCATTGCGCTGGACCGCGTGCGTCTGCAGGGGCCGCAGGCGAACAAGGCCTTGCTGGGGGCAGGCTGGGCGGACGCTGCCGGCGGGCACTACCAGCAGGCGCTCGTGCCCTGGGTCGAACTTCACGGACGCGACCTGCTGGACGCCGCGGTCCAGGAATCCTACCTGGCCGTGCCCTATGCCTACGCAGAACTCTCGGCGATCGGCCAGGCGGTCGGGTACTACGAACAGGCGATCGCCTCCTACGACGCCGAGCGCATCCGGATCGACGAGTCGATTGCATCGATTCGCGCCGGACGGCTGCTTGCCGCTGCGCTTGCCGCGGACCGCGGCGCCCGGCCGGACTGGTTTGCACAACTCAAGGCACTGCCTGACGCGCCCGAATCACGGTACCTCTACCACCTGCTGGCGGGTCATGAATTCCAGGAGGGGCTCAAGAACTACCGGTCACTGCAGGCGATGTCGCGGAACCTCGACGGCTGGTCGACGAGCCTGGGTGCCTTCTCGGACATGATCGAGACGCGCAAGAGCGCATTCGTCGGCAAGTTGCCCGAAGCCGACCGGCGCCTGGCATCCGTGGACGTGGCCGACATCAACCGCCGCCGCGACGAACTGCGCGCCAGGCTGGAAGCGGCCCTGCATGATCGCGACACCAGTGCGCTCGCGACCGAGCGCGAGCGCCAGTGGTTGTCCTTGCTGGCGAGTGTCGAGTCGGAACTCGCTGCCCATGCAAACGATGCGAGCTTCGACGATGCGCGCGAAAAGGCGCGCCTGGCGCGCGGCGTGGTGAGCTGGAACCTGGATGCGGCCTGGAAGGTGCGCGTCTGGCAGGCGCAGCGTGCCATGCGGGAGCTCGATGCAGTCGTCTACGACGCCCGCACGCGCCAGGCGGAGGCGGTCAAGGCCCGGCGCGGCACGCCGGAACGCGCTGCCGCACTCGCCGTGCGTGTCGACGCGGTTTCCCCGCGTGTCACCGACCTGGCACGCCGCGTTGAGGCGGCAAAGGCCGCGCAGGGCCGCCGCCTCGCTGACATCGCGATCAGCGAGCTCGAAGACCAGCGCAACCGGCTGGACGAGTATTCAGTGCAGGCCCGTTATGCGATTGCAACGATCTACGATCGTGCGAGTTCGGGCGCGCCATGAATCCCAGGTGGCAATCATGCATCGCCGGTCTTGTGGTTGCCGTCTTGGCGGTCGCCGCTGGCGCGCAGACCGTCGGTGACCTTCGCAAGAAGGCCGTTCCGGTCCAGACGGGCCCTGCGGCGCCCGTTGAAGCGGCAAAGGTGCGCGAAGCCTACCGGCGATTCCTGGAGCTCGATGCCGGGGACAAGGAAATGCGGGCGGAAGCACTGCGCCGGCTCGCCGACCTGGAACTCGAAGCAGCCGACGCGGAGCGCGGTGACGGGACGACGCCCGCCGCGGGCGGCGTGCAGACGCGTGCGGCAATCGTACTTTATGAGCGTCTCCTCGAGGAGGCGCCGGATCACCCGCGCATCGATTCCGTGCTTTACCAGCTTGGCCGTGCGTGGGAAGCGGAAGGAAATGTCGAGCGCGCGCTTTTGTACCTCGATCGGCTGGTCGCAAGATTCCCGAACAGCCGTCACATCGAGGAAGCACAGTTCCGTCGCGGTGAAATCCTGTTCAGCGCCCAACGCTGGCGGGAAGCGGAGCCCGCCTATGAAGCTGTCATCCGGCGCGGCAGTAGTTCGACATTCCAGGAACAGGCGCTCTACAAGCACGGCTGGTCGCTTTTCAAGCAGTCTCGCATTGACGAGAGTTCCGTGTCGTTCCTTGCGGTCCTGGACCGCAAGCTGCTGACTGCGCCGGGCGTCGAGATCGAGAGCCTGGACAAGCTTTCGCGCGCCGATCGTGAACTGGTGCTGGACACGATGCGCGTCCTCGGGATCCAGTTCACGGCCGACGATCCGGCCGGCGCGCTGTCAGCTGCGCTTGCGCAGCATGACTCGCCCGCCTATGGGTGGCGGCTGCATGCCTCATTGGGCGACCTGCTGGTGGAGAAGGAACGCTACACGGACGCCGCAGACACCTACCGCGCCTATGCGGCGCGACATCCGGGCGATGCGCGATCACCGGTTCTGCAGGGACGCGCCATCGAGGCCTACCTCAAGGGTGGATTCGCTGAACTGGCGCTTGAGGGCAGGCGCGAGTACGTGGAGCTTTATGCTTTCGGCGGGCCATTCTGGGCGACCCGCACGCGCGAGAGTGCGCCGGAAGTGGTTGCGCAACTGAAGGCAAACCTACGCGATCTTGCGCAGCACGATCACGCGCTTGCGCAGAAAAGCACGAAGCCAGCGGACTACCAGCAGGCCGCGCGCTGGTATCGCGAATTCCTGCGCTCCTTCCCTGACGAGCCGGACAGTGCCGAGACCAACTACCTGCTCGCGGACCTGCTGTTCGAGAGCGGCCAGTTCCGCGACGCCGCCGTCGAATACGAGCGCACGGCCTACGAGCGGCCCACAGGCCCGCGGAGCGGCGAGGCGGCGTACGCGGCCCTGGTTGCGCGCGAGCGTCACGAACAACAAGTCTCGGGTGCGGAGCGCGCTGCCTGGCACCGTGAGAGTATTGATGCTGCCGTGCGATTTGCGACGGTGCACGCCACGCATCCGGAGGCCGGGCACATCTGGTTGCGCAGCGCCCGCCAGCAATTGGCGCTCGGCATGCACGAGCAGGCTGCGGACAGCGCGCGTCGCGCGGCCGCGCACCTGCCGGCCCTTACGCCTGACGAACAGCGTGCGGCCTGGAGCATCGTTGCGGATTCGAGTTTCGAACTGGGGCGATATGCCGATGCAGAAGCCGCCTATGTCCAGGTCCTGAGCTGGCTCGCAGCCGATACGCCGGATCGGGACGCCGTCGCCGAGCGCCTGGCGGCTTCCGTCTACAAGCAGGGCGAAGCGCGTGTCCAGGCGGGCGATTCCGCCGGCGCCGTGAATGACTTTCTGCGCGTGGCAGCCGCAGCTCCGCGCTCGAGCCTGGTCGCGAACGCCCAGCACGATGCAGCGACACTGTTGCTGCGCGATAAGGACTGGCAGCGCGCGATCCCGATACTGGAGGAGTTCCGCCGCGCGTACCCGACGCATGCACTTGCACGCACGGTGCCGCGCGACCTGGCCGTGGCGTATGCGGAGACCGGGCGCCCGCGCGAGGCTGCGGCCGAACTCGAGCGGGTTGCGGATGACCCGGACGAACCCGCGGATCTTCGGCTTGCGGCATTGCTGCGCGCAGCGGAACTCTACGAGCAATCCGGCGACCGCGCCAAGTTGATCGAGGTGTGGGCGCGCTTCGTGGATCGTTATCCCGAGCCGCTTGACGACGCGATGTCGGCGCGCCAGAAGCTCGCCGATCTGTCGCGTGATGCGGGAGACCACGCGGCGCGGGCAAAATGGCTGCAGGCCATCATCGCCGCGGACAGCAAGGCCGGCGGGCGCAGGACTGAATTGAGTCGTAGCCTGGCTGCGCAGGCAGCGCTGGAGCTGGCGGAGCCGCTGCGCATCGCCTTTGAAGGCGTGCAACTCAACGCACCGCTGCCGAAATCGCTCAAGGCGAAGAGCGCGGCGATGGATGCGGCACTGACCGCTTATCGTATAGCAGCTGACTACGGGATCGCGACCGTTGCGACCGCCGCGACCTACACGACGGCGGAAATGTACCGGCGCCTGGCGCGGGATCTCATGGCCTCGGAGCGCCCGGGCAATCTCGACACGGAAGAGCTGGAGCAGTACGAGTTGCTGCTGGAGGAACAGGCCTATCCCTTCGAGGAAAAAGCCATCGAGTTGCATGAAGCGAATGCGGCGCGCGCCGCAGTTGGCGTCTATGACGACCCCGTGCGGGCGAGCTATGCCGCACTCGCCGAACTGAAGCCGGCGCGCTATCGCAAGGAGGAGCGGCTGCCGGCCGCTACCGGCGATCCTGCGGTCGAAGCCGCCCTGGCCGATCTCGCGGCCGGACGCCTGGCCGACGCGGAGGCCTGGCTGGCGAATGCCGCGGCGCAGCCGGCTGTACTGACCGTTCGTGGCGTCCTGTGGCGAATACAGGGGCACATGGCGGAGGCCATGGAGGCCTACAGGGCCGCTCAGGCACTGGACCCGCTGGATCCGCTGCCGGTCGTCAATCTTGGCGTACTTCTTGACCTGTATCTCGGTCGCGCGACGGAAGCCCTCGCAGAATACGAGAGATATCAGACCCTGCTGCCGGCACCGGACGCGCAGGTTGCGGGCTGGATCACGGAAGTACGGGTTCGTGCCGGGCGGGAAGAGCGGAGCGCGGAGGCAGCACCATGAATCGGTGGGTATTTGTCGCGATGCTGCTGCTATCGGGCTCGGTGATGGCGCAGGAGCCCGAGCAGAAGCCGGCCGAGGCGCCGGCCGAACCGGCGACGCGGGCAACGCGATTCAGTACGGTCGACCGGCTTGAACTCGAGACAACCTCGATTACCGGCAACCGCGAATTGCCGAAGGTGATGTACATCGTGCCGTGGAAAAAGGCCGATCTCGGCGATCTGTCCGGCAAGCCGGCCCGATCGCTGATCGATGAAGTTCTAGCGCCGGTGGATCGGGACGTGTTCCGGCGCGAGGTGAGTTACTACGAAGCTATGACGGCGCCGCAGGCGAAGCCCTAGCGATTTTCTGAAATGGCAGGGAGACATCAGGAGTCACCCCATGGAAATGTTTGGAACGACGATCAGGTTTTTTCAGGACGGCGGATTATTCATGTATCCGATCGCCCTGATCGCGGCACTCGGAATCGCGGTAGCGATCGAGCGCTATTTCTACCTTTGGCACATGGAAGGTGCCAACCGGCGCGCCTGGGCTGAAGTTGCGCCATTCCTCGGCCAGGGCGACTACCGCCGCGCGCTTGCCGCAACCACCGACTCGAAATCGGCGATCGGCCAGATCCTGAGCTACGGGCTCGCGCGCGTACAGAGCGCAAGGCGCCGGGATGACGTCGAGAAGGCCATGGAAGAAAGCCTGATGGAGGTTGTGCCGCGACTGGAACGCCGCACCCACTATCTTGCGAGCTTCGCGAATATCGCGACGCTGCTGGGACTGCTCGGCACGATCATCGGGCTGATCCAGGCGTTCCAGGCGGTGTCCACCGCGGATCCGGCGGAGAAGGCCGAGTTGCTGTCGGCGTCGATCTCGGTCGCGATGAACACGACCGCATTCGGCCTGATCGTCGCGATTCCGCTCTTGATGCTGCATTCGGTTCTGCAGTCAAAGACGACGCAGATCGTCGACAGCCTCGAAATGGCGTCTGTGAAGTTCCTGAACACGGTCGTCGAACGCAGACCGGAGAAAGCGTGAGCGTCGTCAGCCGGGCCGCCCGCCGGCATCGCCGCAAGGATGCGGACGAATTGTCGATCACGGCATTCATGAACCTGATGGTCGTGCTCGTGCCGTTCCTGCTGATAACGGCCGTCTTCTCGCGGCTGACGATTCTTGAGCTCAATCTGCCCAGCTCGAGCCAGGCGGTGCCGGAGACCCCGCAGGCCATCAACCTGGAGATCCACGTGCGCGAGGGCCGGATCGAGGTCGCGGATCGCGGCACGGGCCTGTTGCGCGCATTTCCCGATGTCGAGGGCCGGCGTGATTTCGCCGGTCTCGGCCACTTTCTGGCTGACGAGATCAAGCCGCGCTTCCCGGAACTCATTTCTGCGACCGTGCTGCTGGAGCCGCAGATTCCCTATGACACGGTGGTCCAGGTAATGGACATCGTCAGGGTGCGTGCCGTAATCGAGGATGGACGCCAGATCCAGCAGGAATTGTTTCCCGATATCTCGATCGGCGATGCGCCCGAGCTCAAGGGGGGCAAATGAGCCATTCGGCACGTGCCAAGCGCATGGAGCGCCACCACAAGCGCGGCCGTCCGGCGACGCTTTCACTGGTTTCGCTGATGGATATCTTCACGATCCTGGTGTTCTTCCTGTTGGTCAATTCAGCCGAGGTGCAATCGCTCGAGCCGCCCAAGGTGCTGAAATTGCCGGAGTCGATTGCGCTCGAGAAACCGCGTGAATCCGTGATCGTCATGGTGACGAAGGACCAGGTGCTCGTCCAGGGCGAGCCGGTCGTGACGGTTGCGGACGTGGATCGCCACGAGGGCCTCATCATCGCTCCGTTGCGCCGCGCGCTCCGGGTGCAAAGCGATCGCACCTTGTCACGCGCCGCCGCGACGGATGCCAGTGCCCGCGAGATCACGATCCTTGCAGATCGCGAGATCCCCTACCGGATCCTCAAGAAGATCATGGCCAGCTGCACCGACGCGGACTACGGAAAGCTTTCGCTTGCAGTAATTCAGAGACCGGAGGCGATCGGTGCCGATGTCAGCTGAATCTGAATCGTGGGGAGTGAGCGCTTGAGCGTCGCGGTCGCATACTACTACCGCAGATTCGAGCTGCCATGGAATGTGTCCGAGGAGGAGCGTGAGCGCTTCCGGCGCATTTGGCTTTGGGCGCTTGGCATTGTCCTCGCGATCGGCCTCATCGTGCCCTGGCTGCCGACGCCGGAGCGGGATTTCGACGTGCCGCCGCCCATACCGCCGCGGCTGGCGCAGCTGGTCCTGGAGCGGGCGATCCCGCCGGCGCCGCCGCCACCCGTGCAGCCGGAACGCGTGCAGCCGGAAAAAGTTCAGAAAGTCGAACCTGCGGTCCCTGACCTCAAGCGCACCCAGGACGCGCGGCGCAAGGCCTCGCAAGCCGGCCTGCTGCCGTTCGCAGACCAGCTCTCGGACCTGCGCGACAAATTCGACGTCAAGAAAGAGGACCTGGCGCCGCTTGCGAGCGCCAAGGGTGACGGAGGCACGCCACGCGCCGAGCGGTCCCTGATTACGACACGCACCGGCACCTTGACCGGAGGGATCAACACTGCGGGCGTCAGCAGCGGTTTCGGCAGCGGCAGCGGCACCCTCGATGGCCATGGCACGACACGCATGCAGGTGCCGCTGGGCGGCAGCGGCGGCGGCAACGCGATGCGCGGTGGCGATAATTCGTCGCGCAGCGGCAAGGGCAAGAAAGCGTCGCGCAGCCAGGAGGAGATCGAGCTTGTCTTCGACCGCAACAAGGCTGCGATCTACGCGCTCTACAATCGCGCGCTGCGCGACAACCCGGCATTGCTGGGCAAGGTCGTCTTCGAGCTGACGATTGCCCCGTGGGGAGAGATCACCGAGTGTCGCATCGTGTCCAGCGAACTGAAGGACAGTGAGCTCGAGCGCAAGCTGGTCGCGCGAATCCGCATGTTCCGGTTCGAGGACAGGGACGTCGAGGCGATGACGACCACCAAGCCGATCGAGTTTTTCCCGGCCTGAGATCGGTCCCGCTGCGGGGCCGGAACCGACTTGACGCAAGTCATTGTTGGGCAGTTTGCGTTCCAGTGAGACTATGCACGGGGTAGTCTGTGCCCCGGCACCCTGGAACAAAGCAATGAATCTCGACACGATCTTCCCGTCAATGAGCCTGCAGCGGGTACTGAAGCTTTCCATCGCCGGCGGATTGTTCGCCATTGCCAGTCTGGCCGTCATGCGAACTGCCGGAGCGCAGGATTCGCTCGCGGTTCATCGTGCAGAAGCGGCGGGCCAGGCAGCACCCGTGACCGCGACCCGGCTCGATGCCGGGCGCAAGGCATTCGAGGCGGCCTGCATGGCCTGCCACCAGGCGAACGGACAGGGCCTGCCAGGCGCATTTCCGCCGTTGGCGTCGTCGGATTTCCTGAAGGCTGACAAGAGCCGGGCAATCCACCTGGTCGTGAATGGCATGCAGGGCCCGGTGGTCGTCAATGGGAATAAATTCGACTCCGTCATGCCGCCGATGTCGCAACTGTCCGACGCCGAGATCGCTGACGCGCTGACCTACGTGATGAACTCCTGGGGCAATTCCTTTGGCAGCGTCGCGGCGGTCGAAGTGACCGTTGTCCGCGCCGGTCCCAAGCCGAAGCAGACGGCAGGTTCGGCGACGGAGCATCCGGGCACTACGGTGGCCGAGCTCAAGTACGGCGGTGCGCCGTCCCCGGTCGGCGCCGTGGCCCAGCAAATCGAAATGGTGACTTCTGCGGGTGCCCCGGACATGACCCGAGCGGAGTTCGATCACGCGAAGCAAGTTTACTTCGAGCGCTGCGCGGGCTGCCACGGTGTGCTGCGCAAGGGCGCGACCGGCAAGCCGCTGACGCCGGACATCACGCAGAAAAAGGGCACCGATTACCTGAAGGTCTTCATCAATTACGGTTCACCCGCCGGCATGCCGAACTGGGGTACCTCGGGCGACCTGACCCCCGAGGAAGTCGACATCATGGCGCGCTACGTCCAGCACCTGCCGCCGACGCCGCCGGAATTCGGCATGAAGGAGATTCGCGCGGCGTGGAAAGTGCTGGTACCGGTCGCGGAGCGGCCGACGCGCAAGATGAACGACTACAACATCGACAACATCTTTGTCGTCACGCTGCGCGATTCCGGTGAAGTGGCGCTGATCGATGGCGACACCAAGCGCATCATCAATGTGCTCAAGACCGGCTATGCGGTGCATATCTCACGGCTTTCGCATTCCGGCCGTTACGTCTACACGGTCGGGCGTGACGCCAAGCTCGACCTGATCGACCTGTGGATGGAAACGCCGGCTATCGTCGCCGAGACCAAGGTAGGCCTGGAAGCGCGGTCGGTGGAAACGTCAAAATACGGCGGGTTCGAAGACCGCTATGCGATCGCGGGCAGCTACTGGCCGCCGCAATTCGTCATCATGGACGGCGTGTCCCTCGAACCGCTCAAGATCATGTCGACGCGCGGCATGACCGTGGACACCCAGGAATACCATCCCGAACCGCGCGTCGCCGCGATTGTCGCGTCGCACGAGCATCCGGAATGGATCGTCAACGTCAAGGAAACGGGCCAGATACTGCTCGTCAATTACGAAGATGTCGACAACATCAAGGTCACGCAGATCGGCGCGGCGCGCTTTCTGCACGACGGCGGCTGGGATTCCACGAAGCGGTATTACCTGACCGCGGCGAACCAGTCCAACAAGGTCGCGGTCATCGACTCCAGGGCGCAGAAACTGACGGCCCTGATCGATGTCGACAAGATTCCCCACCCCGGCCGCGGCGCCAATATCAATGACCCCAGGTTCGGGCCGGTCTGGGTGACGAGTGCGCTCGGCAACGAGAAGATAACTTTCATCGGCACGGATCCGCATGATCACCCGGCACAGGCTTGGAAGGTGGTCCGTGTGCTCAAGGGTCAGGGCGGTGGCTCATTGTTCGTCAAGACGCACCCGAAGTCGCACAGCCTGTACGTGGACACGCCATTGAATCCCGATGCAAAGCTGAGCCAGAGCATTGCGGTGTTTGATGTCAATAAGCTGGAGGCGGGCTACAAGGTGCTGCCGATCGCCGATTGGGCCGACGTCGGCGACGGACCGAAGCGCGTCGTGCACCCCGAGTACAACATGGCAGGGGACGAGGTCTGGTTCTCGGTCTGGAATGGCAAGGATCAGCGCTCGGCGATTGTCGTTGTGGACGATCGCACCCATACGCTGAAGGCGGTCATCAAGGATCCACGCCTGGTCACGCCGACGGGCAAGTTCAACGTCTATAACACGACGCACGACATCTACTGACGCGCGCGCGGGCTGCACCGGATCGGGCCGGCCGTGTATCATCGCCGGCCTGCCGCCGGAGCCCGCCGATGAGTGTCGCGCCAAACAAGGTCATCTGCATTCACTACACGCTGCGTGACGACGCGGGCGAGGTGATTGATTCATCGGCCGGCCGCGAACCGCTGGCCTACCTGCATGGCACTGGCAACCTGATCCCGGGGCTCGAATCCGCGCTCGAAGGCAAGGCGACAGGCGAGACACTGGAGGTCACGATCGCGCCGGAGCAGGCCTATGGAAACCGTGATGAACGCCTGGTCCAGATCGTTCCGCGCGCGAAATTCGGTGAAATCAGCGAGATCGTGCCGGGCATGCAGGTCAGGACTTCGGGGACCGGCGGATCGCGCATCGTCACGGTGACGGGCGTCGAGCGCGATCTCGTGACGATCGACGCAAATCATCCGCTGGCCGGCAAGACGCTGCATTTCCAGGTGCAGATCACCGAGGTGCGCCAGGCCACACGCGATGAACTGAAGCACGGCCACGTTCACGGACCCGGCGGACACCACCACTGATCCGGCTGCGCGGCGGGATGCGACGTCAGAATGTCGCGGTCAGCGTGACGGAGAAATTCCGGCCCGGCTGCTGATAGAGCTCGAGCAGTGGATCGCTCGGCGTGCGGCCGCGCACATCGGACCATTCATGGTAGCGGCGATCCGCAATATTGAAGATGCCCGCGTTGAGCCTGAAATGGTCACCGAAGCGCAACTGCCCGGTCAGGTCGATCGTCGCGAATCCGGAAGGCTGGAACAGGGGCCCTCGCGATTCGTCCACGCGCCCGGCGCCGTCGACCGCGGTCACGATCAGCTGCACCAGCCAGCGTGCGGACGGCGCTTTGTAGCGAAGCCCGATGATTGCGCGCGCCGGATCGATCGTGTTGATCGGCACATGACGCACGACATCGTCTCCACGGGTCCATGATGCGGACAAGCTGCCGCTGAAGCCATCAAGCGCCGCAGTCCACTTGCCCAGGTCGAAATCGAGTGATGCCTCGGCGCCACGAATCCTGGCCTCGCCGATATTCTGCGACTGGAACAGCGTCGTGCCCGTAGCGGGGTCCGGCCCGATATTGACCTTGGACTCAATGAAGTCGCGATAGCGGCTGTAGTAGGCGCTGAGGCTGCCTGTCATGGCGCTTGCGGTGAATCGGGCGCCGATTTCGAGGCTGTCGCTTTTTTCCGGCTTGAGATCAGGGTTCGGAATCGCTCGTACATTGAACTGGGGCAGGTCGAGCCCGATGTTGACATCCTCGAACGGCTGCGAACGAAAGCCATGCGAGTACTGCAGGAACAGCAATAGTCGCTCCGACGCGGCAAGGCTTGCACCGAGCTTGGGCGCAAACGACGCCTGGCGGATCGAGACCGGGTCCTGGCTCGGATTGTCGGCGGCATACATGGCGTCGACGGCAGGCTCGAGACGGTACCAGTCGGCACGCAGCGCCGGAATCACCGTCCAGCGGCCCATATGCGATCGCCACTGGTCCTGCAGGTAGAGTCCGGCCTTTGTGATGTCTGATTTCGGGAAATCCCGTACCGGCAGGGCTTCGCCGAGGATCGTGCTGGTCGCGATGCCGGTGCCGAGGTTGGTTTGCAGGCCGTCGCGCCGCTCGACGACTCGGGTGCGGGACAATTCCGCGCCGCCCACCAGTTGATGCGTGCCCCGCTCTCCGTTGATCCGGCGCAGCGCAGTGAGTTCACCGCCGGTAACGGTCTCCTCATAGAAAAACTCGCGATGGATCGCGAACGGCGGCGTTGCCGGCAATACCGCCCGGCGCTCCTCGTCGGTGATCTGCGAGAACCGCGATTCAATCCGGTACAGCCTCCATTCGACCTGATCGAAAGGGCCGGGGGCATCCAGCACCTGGTCCACGACGAAGCGCCAGTTCTCGGTGCTGTCATCGCCCTGCAGGAATATCGTATTGGCGAATCGCCCGCCCGACAGCTCGAGCGAGTCCACGTCCGTCAGGGCGGCCTGGCGCTCCCAGCCGAGTGTCAGCCGCAAGGGCCGGCCGGGACCATGCACCACGGCGCGGGCCAGCACTGCGTCTGACTCGAATTCGCGGGGATTTGCGTCGACGACGCGATAGGCGTTCTGCATTTCCCCGCCTTGACGCCGCGCGATCGCGAGCATCCCGTCAAAGCGCTCGAATCGCCCCGCGGCCGTCATGCCGGCCAAGGCCGCATGGCTGTCGCTCGCGTAGCCGGTACGCAGCCGCAGCGCGCGGTCCGCGCCGTTTGGCAGCAGGTCGGCCGGATCGACGGTGGTCGTCGCCACGACGCCCGCGATCGCGTCGCTGCCGTACAGAGTCGACGCGGGTCCCTTGAGGATCTCGATTCGCTTGATGAGTTCGGGATCCGGGAATTGCCTGCCGGCGTCGGAGAAACTGCCGATCGAAAATGTGCTGGCCGCGGGCACGCCGTCGGTCTCCAGCAGAACGCGATTTCCGGATAGCCCGCGCACGGTGATGGCCGTGTATCCGAAACGGTTCGGGTCCCGGCGCACCGATATCCCGGGTTGGTCCCGGAACATGCCGCCAGCGTCGAATGCGAGCCGGGTCTCGAGATCGTCGGCCGATATGATCGATACGGCGGCGGGAGCTTCCGCGAGCGGCTGCGAAGACTTGCCAACCACGGTGACCGTCTCGAGCTGCGGCAGGAATGTCGTCGCCCGGGCCGGCAGGCTTGCCAGGAGGATCAGGGCAACCGGCCAGGGGGCGGGACGACGAGCGCCAGTTGAGCAATGCGACATCGAGTGATTCCGGAGCTGGATCTTGCGAGCGCCAAGGAAGAATTCTACGGGCATGGCGTCATGATCGCATCCGGCGCCGCCTTGATTGAGGCCAATAAACGGAGCGCGTCTGCTAGACTCGCGCAGCTGCCGGATCCGATGCACGACCGGCGACCCGAGTCCCGTGACGCATCGCCAAAACCTGCAATTCCCGACCAAGGAAACCGCGCTGCGCGAGGATGTGCATGCGCTGGGCTCGCTCGTCGGTGAAGTGCTGCGCGACCAGGGGGGTGACGCCCTCCTGAAGCTCGTCGAAGACGACCGCGTCGCAGCGATCGCGCGCCGCGAAGGCGAACCCGAGGGGACGATCACGCTGGACATGCGGGCCGCCAACCGGCCTGCCCAGCAGGCCAGCGACCTGATCCGTGCTTTCAGCAAGTGGTTCGAGGTCGTCAATCTTGCGGAGAGTGTGCACCGCGTGCGCCGCCGCCGCGAATACATGAATCGCAGCGACAAGCCGCAACCCGGCGGCATAGGCGACTGCATGTACCGTCTCAAGGCCGCCGGGCTCGACGGCGAGCAGGTGCTGGGCCTGTTGCGCAACGTGACGATCTATCCGGTGTTCACCGCGCACCCCACCGAGTCGGCGCGCCGCACGATGTTGCGCAAGCAGCAGCAGATTGCGGATCTCATGATATCGAGGCTCGATCCGACCCTGTCGCCTGCCGAGCGCCGCGCGGTCTGGGAGCGGATCCGGATGGAAGTGACCTCGAGCTGGCAGACCGAGGTGCACCCGCGAGAACGGCTAACGGTCGCCGACGAGCGCGAGCACGTGCTGTTCTACCTGGCCGAAGTGATCTATCGCGTCGTGCCGGCGCTCTATGAGGAACTCGCGTTCTGGCTTGAGACCGTGTTCGGGCTGCCGCCGGACACCGGGCGAATGCCGCTTCTGCTGCGCTTCGGGACCTGGGTCGGCGGCGACATGGACGACAATTCGGAGGTCCACGCGAAATCGATACGGGAGACACTGCATCGCCACCAGCAACGCATCATCTCGGCCTACTACGAGGAATGCCGCATGTTGTCCGGCATGCTATCGCAGAGCGCCAGCCGGGTCGGCGTCAGCCGGGAACTGGAGCAGCGGATTGACGAATACGACATCCTGTTGCCGAAGGCGCGCCAGGCGACGCCGTCGCGGCACGACCGCATGCCCTACCGGATCTTCCTGTCGCAGGTCGCGGCGCGGTTGCGGACGACCTATGACGGCCTTCCGAACCACTACGAATCCGTCGAACACTTCATCCGCGACATCGAGATTATCGCCGCGAGCCTGCGCTCAAATCACGGGCAGCATGCGGGGCTGTTCCCGGTCGAGCGCCTGCTGTGTCGCGCGCGAACATTCGGATTTCATCTGGCGACGCTGGATGTGCGCCAGCACGCTTCGGTTCATCGTGAAGTCGTCCGTCAGGGACTCGCTCTCGCGGACTGGAAGAGACGCAAGGTCGATGCCCGCCGCACGGTGCTGCGCGAAGCCCTGACACGCGATCGCGGACCTGTCGGGCAATTCGACGCGGTTGGCCGGCGGACGCTGGCCGTGTTCGAGGCCATGATCCAGGGCCGTCACAAGTACGGCGATCGCGCGACCGGTGACTATGTCGTCAGCGGAACCGAGGGCCCGGACGATGTCCTTTCGGTGCTGTTGCTGGCGCGCTGGGCCGATATCACAGATCGCAGCGTCGGTGAGGTCCCGCTCGACATCACACCCTTCGTCGAGTCGACGGTCGCACTTGAGAGCGCCGGCGAAATCCTGCGGGAGCTGCTCACCGAGGAAACCTACCGGCGTCATCTTGCTGCGCGCGGCAACCTGCAAACTGTGCTGGTTGGCTACTCCGAGAGCAACAAGGAACACGGAATCGCGGCGTCGAGGCACTTCGTGTACTGCGCGCAGGCCGATTTGATGAAGGCGGCGGTGGAAGCTGGCGTCGAACTCGTCTTGTTCCACGGCCGCGGCGGCACCGCAAGCCGCGGCGGCGGGCCGCTCGACATGCTGGTTGCCAGCACGCCGCACGGCGCAACCCATGGCCGGCTGCGCGCCACGGAGCAGGCCGAGGGCATCAGGAACAGCTATGGCCTGCGGCGGATTGCGCTGCGCACATTCGAGAAAGCCGTGTTCGCAGTCATGCTGGACCGCACGGGCCCGGACAACCAGGCCGGACTGACGGAGCAGCATCTGCCGTTGATGCGGCGCGTGGCGGAGGCGAGCCGCGCGCGTTACTGCGCGCTCGTCTACGAAGATCCCGAATTCCAGCGCTATTTCCGCGATGTCACGCCCATCGACGTGATCGAGCGGATGCCAGATCGGCGGTCGAGTCGCGCATCGCGATGGCAGCGGTATCGAGTCGCTGCGCGCGATTCCCTGGGTCTACGCCTGGACCCAGAGCCGGCACTCGCTGCCGGGCTGGTTCGGCGTGGGAACCGGCCTGGATGTCGCCGCGCGCGAACTGGGCGCCGATCGGCTCACCAAAGCGTGGTCGGCATGGCCCTTTTTCGAGAACCTGCTCGACGATGTGGAGATGGAGCTGGTGCGTGCCGATCTCCAGATGGCGGCGCACTACGATGCGCTCGCGACCGGCCCGGTTGCCACGATCATCGAGGCTATCCAGCGCGAGCATGCGCTGACGAAGCGCTGGATCACCTGGATCAAAGGTGAAGTCGATGTGCTCGACAGCCGCCCGCAGATGCAGAGATCCGTGCTGCTGCGCGCGCCCTATCTCGACCCGGTGCACCTGATGCAGGTTGACCTTTTAAGGCGCTGGCGGGCTGGCGGGCGTTCCGACCGCGAGCTCTTTGACGCGCTGCTCGCCAGCGTCTCCGCCATTGCGCTGGGACTGCAGGCGACCGGCTAGGCGGGCCCAAGACGTTGAAGATCTTGATAGCAGAGCTTGCAGCGGACTGGTCGACAAAAACTAAAATGAGGAAATTCAATGAGTTATCTGGATTGTATGACTTCTGCGTAATTCCTGTTCGAGGCCAAATCCCTTCTTCGCCTCCGAATTACGAGATGCTAGGCGATGCAGGGGTCGAGGCCCCGGCGAAAGCCGGGGCTTCGCATTTCACGATGTTCTGCTGCCGAAGTTATCCTTGCGAATCACGACGCGAGCGGGGGAAGCATGGGTGACTTGCTGGCATTGACGACATCGGAGCGCAGCGTCTGTGTCTACTGTGCTTCAAGCCAGGCCTGCGATCCCCAGTACCGCGAGGTGGCGCATCGCCTCGGCAGACTGCTCGCGAGTGCGGGATGCACGGTCGTCTATGGCGGCGGTCGTACCGGATCCATGGGCGCGCTGGCGGAGAGCGCGCTCTCGGCGGGCGGACGCGTGGTCGGCATCATTCCGAGATTCATGCAGGACCTGGAATGGGGCCACAATGAATTGACCGAGCTCCATGTCGTCGAGGACATGCGGACACGCAAGCACGAGATGCTGACACGCGCCTCGGCGGTGATCGCGCTCGCGGGAGGCACCGGGACATTCGAGGAATTGCTGGAGGCCATCACCCTTAAGCGCCTGGGACTCTTTCTCGGACCGATCGTGCTCGTCAATACGCGCGGCTACTACGATCCGCTGCTGATGCAGCTTGCTTCCGCAATCGAGGGCCACTTCATGGATAGGCGCCACGGCGACATCTGGTCGGTAGTGACGGAGCCTGAAGACGTGCTGCATGCGATCGAATCGGCGCCGGCGTGGAGCCCGGCAAATCGTGACTTCGCCGTCGCCCGCTGATTCAGCTAACATTCGCGCATGAGCAATGAACGACCGGGCGACCCCGGGATGGATTCGGCGGCCTTGTACCGCGAAGACGTTTTCACGGACCAGCGCGTGGGCACGATCCGGCGCATGACACCCGTCCGGCCGGATGGCAGCGACGATCCGTCGCGACCGCTACTGTTCGTTGGCCAAGCGACGGTGATGACACCAATGGGATCGCTACCGCTTTCTTTCGAGCTGAATGCTGCGAACCTGACCGACGCCGTATCCGCGTTCGGCCCGGCCGCGCAGCAGGCCATCGAAGAGGCCGCCCGGGAATTGCAGGAAATGCGCCGGCAGTCCGCATCCTCGATCGTGATCCCGGACGCCGGTGCGGCAGCAATCAAGGGCATCGGCGGCAGGGGCGGCATTCAGTTGCCGTGAGTGCCCAAGCGCGCTGATTCAATCGCTTTTCTTTGACTAGCGACGGCGCCTGCCGCCGGCCCCCGCCATGTCTTTCAGCACGACAAGCGCAACAGTGCGGCGCTTCGGATCCAGCTTCTGCCACAGGCGCAGCATCAGCTGTGTTTCGGCGTCGAAGCCGGTCAACGGTTGCAGTGCATCGTCGGCAAAGCTGCGAAGCGATTCGTAATCGACGCCGAGCTTGCGCGCAATGCGGCGGACATCGGCCGGGCGTGTTGGCACCGAGCCGACCAGCTGCGTGATGGTCGCTGGCGTCGTACCGAGCATTTGCGCGAGCTGCGACGCCGATTGTCCGCTCGCAATGGCGTTGCGCAGCCAGCCAGGGAATTGCAGCAGCGCAGTAGGGTCGATCATGGCGCGGTGAGATACCGGGCAAGCCAGGCATGCACTTCCTGGAAGAAATAGCGGTGGTTTTCGCCTTTCAGGATCCAGTGATTTTCGTCGGGGAACAACACGAGCCGGCTCGGGACCTTCTGGCGCTGCAGCACGGTCCAGAATTCCAGCCCGTTGTTGTACGGAACCCGGAAATCCTTTTCCCCGAATGTGAGCAGTATCGGCGTCTTCAGTTTCGCGGACCTCCAGAACGGGCTCTGGTCGTGCCAGGCCGGGCTGCCGTCCCATGGCGGACCGTCGAGATTGCGCTCGCGCGAGTATGCGACGTCGCTCGTCGTCCACTGGGTCTTCAGGTCGTAGAGACCGGCATGACTGATGAGCGCGCGGTAGCGCGTCGTCGTTACCGCCAGCCAGTTGGTCAGGTGCCCGCCGTAACTTGCGCCGCCCGCAGCCTGGCGCCGGGCATCGACAAAGGGATAGCGGCGAATGGCTTCGTCCGCCGCCTGGTTGATCTCGCCTGCCGGTCCCGCGAGCGGATCTCCCTGGATGGCCTGAGCGAACGCTTCGCCGAATCCGGTCGATCCGGAGTAATTGGTCATCAATATCACGTAGCCCGGCTGCGCGAGCAGGTGGTAGTTCCAGCGGACGAAAAACTGGTCCTTGAACATCCCGTGGGGCCCGCCATGGATCAGCACGAACAGCGGGTACTTGCGCGCAGGATCGAAATCAGGAGGCAATGCGATCAGGTTGTGGATGCGCCGGCCGCGCCGGGACTTGAACCAGAATTCCTGCACCGGCTGCCAGTCGATTGCCGCCGCGCGTTCGACATTGAACGACGTCAGCGCGCGGCGCGCACCCGTCGCGGCATCGATGCGCATCGTCTCGGGCGGGCTGACGGCGGTTTCCCAGTTTGCGGCGACGACCGGATCCGCCTCGTCGCCGCCGACCTGCAATCCGCTGATCGTTCCTGCCTCCAGCCGTCCCAGTTCCCGCACCTCGCCGCCGCTCGCCGGTACTGTATAGAGCCGGTCATGGCCCTCGTCTTCAGCGAGCAGGAAGATGCGTTCGCCGCCGGGCGCCACCATGAAGCTGCCAACCGAACGATTGAATCCGAAGGCGACGGGCCGCGCTGCCGTGCCGCCCCAGTCGAAGCGCACAAGCCGTGAGTCGTTGTAGACAAACTTCGTATTAGGGGCGGCCAGTGCGTACAGGGCCGATCCATCGGGCGCAAACTGCGGGGCCGAATAGCTGGCCTCGCCTGCCGTCAATCGTCGTGGTTCCCCGCCACCGGCCGGCAAGACAAACAGCGACTGGTCCACATCCGCATGCGCAGCCTGGTCGCGCGCGGTCGTTGCGGCGAAGACTATGGCGCTGCCATCGGGTGACCATGCAGCATCCAGTTGCTCGCCATCATTGTCGAGGTCGCCGCCAAAACCCCGGCCGCGCGCAAGCTCAGTGCCTGCCAACAGGTCGCGGACCTCGCCAGTGTCGAGCGACTGCAGCATCAGGGTCGGACGCCTTTCATCGAGCCAGCGATCCCAATGCCGGACCGGAAAGCCATCGAATGCACGCGCGTTGTACTTGCGCGCCTTGCGTTCCTCAAGGCGTACACGGTTCTCGGCGTCCGTCTGCGCACCCGGGATTATCATGCTGGTGAACAGGAGCGCCTGGCCGTCCGGCCGCCACCGGGGCCTGGCCGCGCCGGTGGAAATACCGGTGACCCGCTGCGCTTCGCCGCCGCCCGCCACGTCAAGCACGTAGATCTGGGATTCCTCGTCGGCCTCCCGTTTGGCCGCGAATGCGATCCGTTTCGAATCCGGGCTCCAGGCCGTGCCGGCCTCGGAACCCATGCTGGAGGTCAATCTACGTGGTGACGCGCTGCCATCGGCAGGCACGAGCCAGAGGTCGCTCGAATCCTGGTCCTCCACATAGGATGGTTCCGCCACGGGCACGACGACCCAGCGCCCGTCAGGACTCAGCACCGGCGCGCCGACGCGTTTCATGAGCCAAATGTCCTCGTGCGTGATCGGGTGGCGATCCGCGGCAAGCGCGCCACTGCTCGCGCCGGCAGCGAGCAGCAGGGACATCAGGACAGTGCAGTACTTCATCGTCTACCTCACGCCGGCCATTGCCGCGCTCGCACGCTTCGCAGCATCCACGGCCGGTCCGGATCGAGTTGTTCCTTGAAGAGTTCGCCGCGGCCCTGCAATGGCGTCCAGTCGGTGTACGCGCCGACCATTGAGCCGAGATAGGGTCGCGCGACATCGAGGCATTCGCGAAAGTCCAGTTCGTCCGCCTCGCGCAATCCTTCGCGCGGATGCCGGATTGCCCAGATCGTCGCGGCCAGTGCACCCGCCGCCACCTGCAGGCATGTTGCATTGGTGTAAGGCACGTGCCGCCGCGCCTCGGCGATCGACAGCTGCGACCCGTACCAATATGCGTTGCGGTCATGGCCGGCAAGCAGCACCCCGAGTTCGTCCATGCCGGTGACGATCTCGGCGCTGATGATGCGTCGCGCGGGCTGCGGCTGCCAGCCGCGGCCTTCCAGTTCGAGCGCCGACAGCATCGCGTCGTCGCAGGGGTGGTAGACGAACATGACGGTCGGCCGATATTCAAACCGGGATCCCTGGCGCAGGGAAAGGTAATCGGCGATCGAAAATACCTCGTCATGCGTCATCAATAGGCCCTGAAAGCCTCCCGATGACGGCAGCCAGCTGCGCGCGAATGTCGCGCCACCGGGGCGGTGCAGGAAGACGGAGCCGGAATTGCGGCGATGCCATTGCGAGCCGGCCGGTTTGCCTGATTCCGCAGTGCCGAGCGAGAGCTCGCTCGGCTGCATTAATTCATCTACAAATCCGTCGATCGACCAGGTATTGACGAATTCGTTCGGCCTCTTCGGCCGGTCCGTCGCCTGCGTGTCGCGCTCGGAGATCTGGATCAGCGAAACACCCAGGTCGCGCGCGAGCGTGGCCCAGCCCGCCGCTTCCGTAGGCTGATCTGCCGTCCGCTTCAGCCCCGTCACCAGGTCCAGCAGGGCCTGCTTCACAAAATGCGAGACCAGGCCGGGATTAGCGCCATGATCGACGACTGCGGTCGGGGCATCGACGCCGATGCGCTTCCGCAGCTTCAGCATGTCCTCGCGCGTGACGAAATTCGTGCGTTCCCGCATTGTCAGCATCGGGTTGTCGAATACGCCGGGCCAGGGCTCGATCGACGAGTCCACATAGAGCACGCCGTTCTCCGCGCACCACTTGACAAGATCGAGGCTGGAGACCTCCACCGAGAGATTCAGCAGCAGGTCTCCGGACCGGAGCCGGCGCTTGAGTTCGCGCTGATAGGTTGCCGGCTTGAGATGGCAGTGCACGAACCGCGCCTGATTCGCGGCCGCCATACTCCGGCCGCGCTCGCTGGCTTCGAGCACCGTGAGGCCGTCCTCGGGCAGGGCGAGGTGGCGGCGCAGAAGGGGCAGTGCCGTCTGCCCGATGCTGCCGCAGCCGACCATCAACACACGCCCGGCGAACTCCGTCGTTTCGATCCGGGTACTTGGCACCCCGGAACCCTAGCAAAGACGCGGCGGTTCTGCAGCCTGGAAGGTGGGCCGGCGGACTGTGGCGGGGCTTGAATGCAATGCATGCCGCGCGGGCATCAGGGCGCACTCGACCTCCCGGAACAGAGCTACGATATCGCCGCAGGATACGATCGCTGCACTCACCAGCGGGTGACTCGCGCATTCCCGATCGAGCCGGCAGACCAGGTCGACCAGCGGATTCACATCCGTGCGCAGCCAGTCAAGGATCCGGGCCGCCTGCGGCGCGGACCGGCTGGACAGATCATTCAGCTCGTCACGCAGGTCCCACACGATGCTGGAGTCCAGTGAATCCAGCTGCTCGCAGAGTTCGCGCATGCTGCGGTGGCCCTGTCCGGCCTGGTCGAGGCTGCGCAGTTCCGATCGCAACCAGCCAGACTGGCTCAGCATCTGTTGCAACAGCCCCGAAATCCGCGCGGCGAGGGAAAATTTCATTTGAGTCTCCAGGATGCCCATGCATCAGTGCGACCAGCATGCGGGTAGAGGTGGCTCAGGGCGCGAGCCAGCCCGACGAGGCATAATCGGTGGCAAAGCCGGAGTGCACCCGATGAATGGAAGACATCTGCTGGCACTGTTGATCGTGACCGGTACGGCGCTAGCGGCGGACCTGCCGCGGAGCCCAGCACCGGCGGAAGCTAGGGTCTACATCATCTCGCCGGAGGACGGCGCGACAGTGGCAAGCCCGGTCACCGTGCGATTCGGCCTGAGCGACATGGGCATCGCGCCCGCCGGCATGGAAATGACTGGCACAGGCCATCACCACCTGCTGATCGACGCAAAATTGCCGGCATTCGATCAGCCGGTTCCTGCGGACGAGCATTACCTGCATTTCGGCAAGGGCCAGACGGAAGCCGTCGTGAACCTTGAGCCGGGACAGCACCGCCTGCAGCTGCTGCTCGCCGATCACCTGCACCGGCCCCACCAACCGCCGGTATTCTCCGAGCCGATTTCGATCACCGTGCAATGAAGTCAGCAGAGGCTCGTAAGCTTCCGCCCGCAACGAGACACCCCATGCGCCTGTTCTGTCTGCTGGCCCTGCCGTTCCTGTGGTCCTGCGCGGGCGAGCCGGACTACGACCTCGTGGTACGTGGCGGCACGATCTACGACGGGTCCGGGCAGCCGGGCTACGTCGGTGATGTGGCCGTGCGCGGTGACCGCATCGCCTACGTCGGGCCGCGTGCGCCGGGGGACGCCAGGCGCGAAATCGACGCCGGAGGCCGGGCCGTGACGCCTGGCTTCATCAACATGCTGAGCTGGTCCAATGAATCCCTGCTGGTGGATGGCCGCGGACAGGGCGAGCTGCGTCAGGGTGTGACCCTCGAGGTGATGGGCGAGGGCGAATCCATGGGTCCGCTGACACCGGCCATGAAGGAGGATCTGATTGCGCAGCAGGGGGACCTGAAGTATCCGGTCGAGTGGACCACGCTTCGCGAATACCTCGAACTGCTCGAAAGGAAGGGCATATCGCTCAATGTCGCATCGCACGTGGGCGCGGCCACGGTGCGGATGAATCTGCTCGGCTCGGAAGATGCGGATCCGACGCCTGCGCAACTCGAGGCCATGCGCGACATTGTCCAGCACGCGATGGAGGATGGTGCACTGGGCGTCGGTTCGTCGCTGATCTATGCACCAGGATTCTTTGCGGAGACCGATGAACTCGTGGCGCTCGCAGAGACGGCGGGCCGCTGTGGCGGAATCTACGTGACCCACATGCGGAGCGAAGGCCGCCGGCTGCTGGAGGCCATCGACGAGACGATCGAGATCTCACGGCGCTCCGGCACGCCCGCGGACATCTATCACTTGAAGGCTGCCGGCCGCGACAACTGGCCGAAGCTCGGGGAGGCGATCGCGCGCATCGAGGCCGCGCGAAATGCGGGCCTGCGGATCTCTGCTGAAATGTACACCTACCCGGCGGCCAGCACGGGGCTCGACGCCGCGATGCCGCCGTGGGTGCAGGCAGGTGGGAACGCGGCCTGGTTCGCGCGTCTGCGCGATCCCGCGACCAGGAAACGGGTCGCGGCGGAGATGCGCGCAAGCGACGCGGGCTGGGAAAATGTGATGCAGGCATCGGGGGGAGCCGAGCAGGTGCTCATTGTCGTGCTCAGGAATCCGGCTTTGAAGCCCTTGATCGGCCGGACACTCGCCGAGATCGCGGCGGTGCGCGGCGTGAGCGCGGAAGACGCGGCGATGGACCTGGTGATCGAAGACGAAAGCCGCGTCGGCGCCATCTACTTCATGATGTCGGAATACAATGTGCGCCGCCAGATTGTGCTGCCGTACATGACATTCGGTTCCGACGGAACGGCCGTTTCCGCCGAAGGCGTGTTCCTGAAGAGCAATCTGCATCCGCGCGGCTACGGAAATTTCGTGCGCGTGTTCGCGCGTTATGTGCGTGATGAGAAACTCCTGACGATTGAGGATGCGGTGCGCCGCATGACGGCGCAGGCGGCCGCGGTGCTCGGCCTGCATGATCGCGGCCAACTCAGGACGGGCTACTACGCCGATATCGTCGTATTTGATCCGGCGAGCATCCAGGATCACGCGACCTATGCGAAGCCGCATCAATACGCGACCGGTGTGTCGCATGTGATCGTCAATGGCATCGAAGCGCTCCGCGACGGTGAGCCGACCACTGCCCGCCCGGGACGCGTCGTGCGCGGCCGCGGCTGGACCGGCTGGGATGACGGTGGCTGCCGCTCGTCTCCCGCCGATTGGGAGTGGCCGCTGTGGGGTCCGGCGGACTGGAAAGGCGCCGTGAATGCAGGCAAACGGGCACTCGATACAAACTGAGACATATCTCCTAACCGATTGAAATAACAAGTTAAGAATGCCCCCGATCGAGTTCCTGTTTTTCGGTCTGACATTGCTCGGCGTCGCTGTCTTCCATCGGTACTCGCTTCCGATCGCGGCCTGCGGGCTTGCGGTGGTGATCGCCTATCAATGGTCCTTCACACAGTTTCCCGCCGGCGCCGGCTGGGCGGGCCTTGTCCTGCATGGCTCGCATGAGTGGGTGATCCTGACCAACCTGCTGCTGCTGCTGGTCGGATTCGCGCTGGTGTCGCGGCACTTCGAAGACAGCGGAATTCCGGCCGAGTTGCCGCGCTACCTGCCCGACGACTGGACCGGCGCCTTCGCGCTGCTGGGGCTCGTGTTTGTCATATCCGCGTTCCTGGACAACATCGCGGCAGCGTTGATCGGCGGTGCGATGGCGCACACATTGTTCCGTGCGCGCGTGAGTATCGGCTACATAGCGGCCATCGTCGCCGCGTCAAACGCCGGCGGCTCGGGCAGCGTGATCGGGGACACGACCACGACGATGATGTGGATCAGCGGCATCGCGCCCGGTGAAGTCGCACATGCCTATGTTGCGGCCGTGGCAGCCCTGTTCGTGTTCGGGATCGCGGAGTCGCGGCGACAGCAAAGATTTTCCCCCATCATCAAGGACCCCGAGTCGTCGGTTCGCATCGACTGGGTCCGCGTCCTGGTCGTGGTCTGGGTGCTCGCATGTGCGGTTACGGTGAATGTGTTCGTCAATCTGAGGCTGCCGGACGTCGCAGACAAATTCCCCTTCATCGGCGTCAGCGTCGCAATCGCGCTGCTGCTGACGATTGGAATTCGCCGACCAGACTGGCGCGTGTTGCCCAGCGCGTTCAAGGGGTCGATGTTTCTCCTGTGCCTGGTGGCGTCGGCATCCTTGATGCCGGTCGCGTCGCTGCCGCGCGCATCGTGGCAAACGGCGCTCGCGCTTGGGTTCGTCTCGGCCGGGTTCGACAATATTCCGCTCACCGCCATGGCCCTAAAGCAGGGCGGCTACGACTGGGGAGTACTTGCCTACGCAGTGGGCTTTGGCGGCTCGATGCTGTGGTTCGGATCCTCAGCGGGTGTCGCGATCAGCGCAATCTATCCCGAAGCCCGCTCGACCGGCAGATGGTTGCGTGAAGGCTGGCTGATCCCGGTCGCCTATGTCGCCGGGTTCGCGTTGCTGCTCGTGACGCTCGGCTGGAGGCCCGCTTCCTGAGCGCCAATGACAATGCGGCCGTCGTCGACGGTAGCCTGCAAATGCGTCGTGGCGAGTACTGCTCGCAATGCCTGGATCGGCGGCAGGCCCGCAATTGAGCCATGCACGACGATCTGACTGGCATCCGCCTCGATGCCGGCGTCTGCGTACTCGATTTCATGGCCCAGTTCGCGGCCAGCCCACGCCAGGAAATCCGCGAGCGAGCGCCCGTCAATATCGATGCCCGGTGTCGCTGCCGCGACCCAGTCCCAGGAATCGCCGAAGCGCGGTATGGCGTAGCGCTCAACAACCCCGCCTGGTTCGATGGTGAGTTGCTCACCGGCCATTCCCCGGGCGGCCAGACCAGCGTCGTTACTCAATTCGATGTGACCTTCACGAACGCGCACGCGGACCAGAGGTCCGAGCAACCGAACTTCGTATTGCGTGCCCACATGGCGCACAGTCCCGGCGGGCGTCACTACTTTCAGGGCAGCCGAGTCCGCCGCCGTCGGGCCGGCATCGACGTACAAGGCGCCGCTCTCGATCGTCATGCTGTCGGCACTCGCAATCCTGATGCGTGTGTCGCTGTCGAGGCGGGCAGACAAACCACCTGGCAGTGTCACCGCGACTAGACCGCTGGGACTCGTCATCAGGGTATCCCCGACTGAGACTGTGTCGCCGTGGCCGACCACCCTCCAGTTGCCCAGCCAGCCCGACTTCGCGCGCAATTCCCCGGACGCAAGCGCAACCGTTGCGGCAGCTTCGCCGGGTCCGATGACCAGCGGGCCGGCCAGCCAGGTGCCGATTGCGACCGCCACGAGTCCTGCCGCGAGCGCCAGGCTGGCACGCAGCTGCCGTCGGGTGCTTTCCTCTGCGACAATGGCGTGCCACACGCCCAGCAGGTGCTCGCGCGCCTTGAGCTTGATGGCCTCCGGCGGCTGATCGCGGGGAGCCGTTGCCCGCAATACCAGCTCGATGTCGCTTTCATTCATGGCATGAACTCAGGAACCCAGTCCCGCGGCAATGTCCGCGGCGTCGGCGCCGAAAACCTTTTCCAGTGCCTCGCGAAACGCAACGCGCGCGCGGGCCAGCAGTGACTGTGCTGCGGTCGTCCCGATCCCGAGGCGTACGCCGATCTCCTCGACCGAGCGGTCCTCAATGTACTTCCACTCCAATGCATCGCCGTAGTTCGACGGCAGCCGGTCGAGCACTGTTTGCACGAGCCGGCCGGTCTCCGTACGGCCGTAATTCCTGGCAAGGTCGTAGCTTTCAGGTGCCTCAATCGCTTCAATCGCCATGCGTAATTCCGGCTGATCGTCGATCAGCATGACGTGACGGGAGTGCCGCCGGTTCACGCGGATGTAATCCACGACCTCGTTCCGGCAAATGTGGCAGATCCACGTGAATAGCGAGGCTTCGCCGCGAAAACTGGAAATCTTGCGCATGGCCTTGGCCAATGTTGCCTGCACCACGTCACCCGCTGCTTCGACATCACCATTCAGCCGCGGCAGCGCGAACCGGTATACGCGCGCAAAGTAGGATTCGAAAAAAACATCGAACGCCCGTTCATCGCCCGCGAGCATCCGCTTGATCAGTTGCTTTTCGTCGGCCATCCACTGCGGATTCTACTACCTGTCGCCGGTCGGGCCCCCACGGGGGCGCCAGCAGCGCTTTCCAGAGCGCGAGCAGAATGAACCAGGCGATCGCGGCACTCGCCAGGTCGTGCGACAGGAAATGTGCGCCGCGGGATTGCTGGCCGATGGAGAAGATAATTCCGAGCAGCACGGCGCCGGCCAGCGACCGGCGCGCCATGCGCGGCCTCGGCCCGAGCGAGAGGAAATAGAATGCCATCAGCGCGAAGCCCGAGGATGAATGCGATCCGGGGTAACAGGCAGTTCGCGGCAGGTCATCCGGGCGATCGGCCAGCAGGCCGACATAGGGCCGGTCACCACCGTATCGATCAAGATTCCGCGGACAGTCGACATTGGTGACCAGCTGCAGCGCTCCGACCACGCCGGGCACCAGGATCAACGCGAATACGATATAGCTGGCGTCCCGCCGCCAGCGGCGCAGGCGCGGCAGCCAGAAACCGGAAACCAGCGTCAACAGGGCCGCAAGTCCGATCAGGCGCACGAACCAGCCGCCGCCCGTGTGTATCAGGTCCACCGCCCACCAGGTGTGAGCACCGATCCAGTCGTTTGCGGTCCGGCTGAAGAAGACCGAATCTGCAATCCGCAGATCCAGGTGCCAATACATGACGGCGGCGAACAGCACGAGAAAAAAAGCAGCCGGCCACTGCGCATGGCGGCGCCAGAACAGGCGGCTTGCTTGAAGGTCGCGATCTTCGTTGCTCATATTCATGTCAGAAGGTGCGCTTGGTCCTCACGAGGAACTGCACGTCGCTGATCGTGCTGTCGCCATCGAGCGGAAACGCGATGTCCAGGTGCAGGACATTTCCCAGCGCCGAACGGGAATTTCCGAGGCGAAGTCCAAAGCCGATGTCCTTGAGCAAACCTTGCGATTCGGTCGGGCCGAATGCCGAATTTCCCCAGGTACGCCCCATGTCGAAGAACACGGCGCCGCCGATGTCGGCAATCTTCCAGAGCGAGCGCTTGGTATATATCCGCTGCTCGACCGTCAGGAGCGCCCGGCCATCGCCAGTCTGGTAGCGCAGCGGATAGCCGCGCAGGCCGTCCTCGCCGCCGAGCACCAATTCGTGATCAGCGTCGAGGTTGTGGCCCACTTGACCGGTCAGCGACGTGAAGAACGTGCTGCGCGGGCTGGTCTGCCGGTAAAAGCGAAGCTCGCCTGACAACAGCGCATCCTGTGCCGAACCGCTCTCGACGCGACTCTGCAAGGCGCCCGTGAGGAACAAGGAGCGGTCGCCACGAAGGCGAAACCCGCGGCTGGCCTCGGCACGCAGTATCGCGGCATTGCGATCAGATCCATAGGCCGTCGAAGCCCAGCCGAGTTCGAGGGCATAACGCGTGCCGAACTGGAGATCCTCGGTGCGCGCGATCAGATCGAGATTGCGCGTCGTCTGGAAATCGTCCTGGATAGCTTCGATCCGGAGATATGGATAGGTGAGCTTGCGATCAGCAGGAAGCGCAGCCGGCGCAGTGGAACCGGGTTCCTCGGCATATTGCGCCTGGTCGTACCGCAACCCGGCGATGCTGCGGCGCGTCCAGCCATCCTGCAGGCCCCTGGACCAGCCGTAGTGGATATCGCCATTTTTGGCATCCCGCCGGTATTCGGCGACCTGATGCCCGAGCCTGTACACGCTCTCGATGGAATCATCGCTCTCGAATGAGAGACCGGTGCTCCAGCGCGTGTCGAGTGAAAAGAACGGCCGCCCCAGCTCGAATGTCGCGCCATTGCCGTCGTCGCTGTCCGTCACCGTGATCGTGTTGCGCCAGCGGCTGCCGCCCACATTGGGATCCTGCCACTTGAGCGTATAAGAACTGCGGTCAACGTTATTGCTGTAATCAATCGCGACATGCTTGCCGTATCCGAGGAGGTTCAGTTCTTCGAGCTGGATGCTCCCGGAGTCTTTCCCTCCGGCGCGGCCGTACGAGACCCCAGGGTTGAGCGTCCAGACGTCGTGCGTGACGACTTCAAGGTCCACAAGGCCGTCGTGATAGCCGACCACGCAAATCACCGGCTCACGGATGAAACGCAGGTCGCGCAGATTGCGCTCGGTTTCGTCAAGCACGCGCCGCGAATAAGGATCGCCGGAACTGAACAGAAGTTGCGCCCTGATGGCGGACTCGCGCGTGTCGATGTGCCATCGATCCGCAAGCCGAAAGATGGCTTTTTTCTCGCCGGGTTTATCCGGGTCAAATATCGGCTGAATGCGCAGCGTTACGCTGCCGATGCGTGCGCCCTGGGCCTCGAGTTCCGCATCGCCGAGTAACGACACTGCAACCGCTGCCCGAACCGTGACCGGCCCGCTTTCGGCGGCCGTCGCAGCCCAGGTGGCCAGCAGCAGCGCGACCGGCAGGCCGCGCATGAAGAACTGCATCGCAGCTGACTGCAAAAGGATCATTGACCAGCCTCGCGCTGCGTCGCTGGCAGGGCAGGCTCCGAAACGTCCGATGGTTCGTAGCGGTGGGCGACGAAGAGCTCGTAGGCTGTCTGGTAATAGGCGATACCCAGGCGCTCGAGATCGGCATCCTGCGGCGCAGGTTCGTAAAGGTCCGTTGCCGGATCGTAATGAAAATGGTCCACGGCCTTTTTCAGGCCGAAGACCACCAGGTGGCCATCGCGGTAGATCGCGACATCGTGGTTATGGTTGAAGAAGGCGACCCGATGTTCCGGAGAGGTTGACAACACATCCTGCCCGAAAAACGGGGCCTCGTATGGAAGTCCGAGCAGGCCAAGTACCGTCGGCGCGACGTCGATCTGGGTCATCAGCGTGTCCACCCGCTGAGGCTTGACGTGCTCTGGCGCATAGATCATCAGTGGGATCTCGTAGGTCCTCAATGGGATCTGCTCTGCCCCGTACACCCGCGCGCCATGATCGGCGACGACCACGAATATGGTGTCGTCAAACCAGGGATGTTCCTCCGCGTGCCGCAGAAACTCGCCGAGCGCAAAATCGGCGTAGCGAACGCCGGCTGCGCGGCCGCCACCGGATTCCGGTATTCCAAACTTTTCGAGACCCGGGCGGAACGTGAATGGTTTGTGATTCGAAGTCGTCATGACGATCGAAAAGAAGGGCTTGCCCGCGGCATGAAGCTCATCGAAGTGTGTCAGCGAGCGATCGAAGAGATCTTCATCGCTGACCCCCCAGACATTCTCAAATCGCACGTTTTCGATCTGGTTGCGGTCAAGCACTTCGAATCCGTTGCTGCCGAAGAAATAATTCATGTTGTCGAAATAGCCGTAGCCTCCGTACAGGAAACTCGTGTGGTACCCGAGCGAATGCATGACGGCGCCCCAGGTCGCGACGCCCTCGTTGTGCGGCCGGCGCAGGATCGACACCGTGGGGATCGGCGGTATTGAACTCGCCAGGGCTTCCAGGCCCCGCACCGTGCGCGTGCCCGACGCGTAGGTACGCGAGAACCAGAGGCCTTTTTGCGCGTAGGAATCGAAGAACGGGGTCATGTCCTCAGCCGAGCCATAGAGCCGGCTGAACTCGGCACCAAAGGACTCGCTCGAAACCAGCACCACGTTGAGCCTGCCGAGGCCCGCCGCGCGCGCAGGGAAGACGCGGTCCAGGCGGCCTTCGGCCAGGCGGGTGAATTGCCCGCCACCGGAACTCAGCTCGCGCTCGATCAGCGCGAGGTTCTCCTTCGAGTCGGCGCTCGAGTAGTACGCGTGATAATCGATTTCGCTGGTCGCGGCCGCACGGAAGAAGCTGCTGATGCCGTTCTGCACGAGCTCGTTGCTAATCCGGCTCGAACTCAAGGAAAGAAGGTCGGTTGGATAGAACAATGCTAGCAGCAGTAGCACGGATGAATGGAGCAGCAGCGGCTGCAGGCGCCTTGTCAGCGAGGCGCTGGTCATGGGCCCGCTGCCAAAGCTGCGGCGGATTATCCAGATTGCCGCGGTTGCGATGACCGCGGACGCGAACGCGACCCAGACCACCGGGTATTCCTGCCAGACATCGCCGGCAACCTCGGTCGGATAGGCCAGGTAGTCGAATGCGACCAGGTTGAATCGCGCGTCGAATTCCTCGAAAAAATACACTTCCGCAAACGCCAGGAATGCGATCAACGAAAGCGTCAGCCAGCTACCGGCAGCGAGCAGCCACTGGTTGGTTCTCGAGTAGTGCCAGCGATCCGACGGCAGCGTCGCATAAAGGGCCAGGGGCGCGAGCAGATAGGTCGATTGGACCAGGTCATTCACAAGGCCGCCCGCCAGGATTGCCGGCGGTATCCAGCCACCGACACCGGCAGGCAATCCGAAGCGCCACCAAAGCACGACGCGGAACACGGCGCCAATCGCCACGAAGGACGCGGCCAGCGCGAATACCAGGTGATATCGCCGCAAGGTGGGAATTTCAAACAGGACCAAACAGCCTCCAGTCGGCGGGGCGCCGCGCGGGAAGGCGCAGTCCCGGGGCGGGCGCGCCAACTACGTGCCCGTCACGATGGATTAGACGGGCGATCAGTGGCAAGTCAATCGGTCGGGTGCGGGCTGGAAGGGCAGGGTCAGTTGGCGACAGCGACCGTCGCTGCAAGCTCGATGGCCCGGCGCCGCGACTCGATCCACGACCACAGCTGCTCCCATTGCAGGAGTTCGGGATGGACTCGCGCCGCATTCAGGTCGTGAATTCCCTTGCCGAGTTCACCCGCATACACGTAGCTCTGCGAATCGCGCAATGTCGTGACCACGGGAATCTGCAGCTGGTCGAGGAACCGCATTAATGTGCGGCAGATAATCGTATTCGGCTTCACGCGATTCGCGATCACACCGAGGCGATTCTCGCGCCGCTTGATCTTGCCCGAAATCAGCAGGTGCCCGATGCAACGGGAGCAGGCGTGGATGTCGGCATCCGAAGGCATCACCGGCACGAGTACCGCATCGGCATCCTTGACGTGTTCGATGAAGTGCTGGGTCTGCAGTGCGGCCGGTGTATCGACGATCACGGGGTCGGCTTCATGCGGTACCCGCAACTGGAAGCTGCGCGTGACGGCAATCGTGCGCGCATAGGCGGCGACACCATGAATCTTCGGAAGATCGGGCGCGCGCTTTTCGAGCCAGCGCGTGCTGGTGCCCTGCGGATCGAAATCCATCAGCGCGGGATGGAAGCCACGGGCCGCGTACATCGCCGCCAGCCCGGTCGCAACCGTGGACTTGCCGGAACCGCCCTTGGGATTCAACACGACAATACGAAACATGGCACCCCCGAAGCCGTCAGCCAGCGTACGCCCGTGGCAGGCAGTGGCGCAAGGGTGGGGGCGGGGGTGCGAAGGCGGGGCCGGCGACCTTGCCTGGCCCGGTATTGCGTCAGCCGCGAAGCAGCTGGGCGTGGATGTGGCAAGTGCCATCGAAGCCAAGGTGCACGGCAAAGGCGCCGCTATTCGAGCAGCTTGATCAGCGAGGCGTCCTTGGAGAGACGCGCGATATCGAGGGCGGTCAGGCTGTCGTTGTTTCGAACGCGCGTGCTGGCACTGGCCGAGAGCAGGTTTTTCGCGCAAGCGAGGCAGCGGGCCTTGACGCCGAGCATCAAGGCCGAGTCACCGTGCGCGTTGACAGCGTCAACCGGGGCGCGGGCAGCGACAAGGAGTGGGATGAGCCCTGCCTCACGCGATGCAGCGGCGACGTGCAGCACGCTGTTCCCATTGCGTGACTTGAGGCGGGCATCCGCGCCGGCCTTTAGCAGCGCCTCCACGACCGCCCGGTGCCCGCGACTGACCGCGATCGCGAGCGGCGTGTTGCCTTCGTCGTCTGCCGCATTCACCGCAGACCGCGGCGCCAACGCGGCCACGGCAAGCGGCGCGCCCTGGCTGGCCGCGTGCCAGAGCGGCGTGCGCCCGTGCTTGTCCATGCGCTCCGGGTGCGCACCGGCAGCCAGCAGGACCTTGATCGCATCGGCCTTGTTGGCCGACGCGGCTGATATCAGGGGCGTAACGCCGGAGTCGTCACTCATATTGGGATCTGCGCCCGCGTCGATCAACGTCCCAATCGCATCAGCACTGGTCGACTCGATGGCAACCATCAGCACCGGCTTGCCTCCCGATTGGCGCGCGCGTGTGTCCGCGCCGCCCCGAATCAACCGGCGCGCTGCATCGGCGTGACCCGAGCGCAGGGCATGGCCCAATGCGGTCCAGCCGGCGCGATCCCGGATGTCGACGGAGGCGCCGGCGGCGAGCAGCGCCTCGACGGCGGTTACCTTGCCGGCACGCGCAGCAATGGCGAGAGCCGTCATGCCCTGGGCATCGCTCGCATTCATCGCGTCACCAGCGGCCAGGCGCTGACGGAGCGAGACAAGGTCGCCGCTTTCCGCGGCGTTCATCAGCTTCGACTGGCCCGCATGGAGTGTGCCGATCCGGGATGGGTCGGCGGTTGCACGCCGGATTTCGACACCGAGCAGCCGGGCAAGATCCGTGTGGCCGCCGCGCGCCGCATGGTCTCCCGCGCTCAGGCCACCGGAATCGACCAATTCGCGGTCCGCGCCGGCTGCCAGCAGCCGCTCGCACAATTCGAGCGAACCTGCGCTCGCCGCGAGCATCAGAGGCGTCATGCCGGATCGACTGGCCGCATCGACGGGCGCGCCCCGGTCGAGCAGCAGCGACAGCAATTGCTTGTCGCCATTGCGCGCGGCCAACAGCAGGGGCGTTTCACCGCTTCGATCGGCCTTGGCAAGGGACGCGCCGCGGCCCACGAGATCGCGCGCGACATCCAGGTGACCTGATTCGATTGCAAGCATCACCGGCGTGCGGCCGTATTCGTCCGTGGCATCGATCGGCTGCGAGTCCAGCAGGCGGCGGACCTGTACCAGGTCACCGGACCGCGTCGCGCGCAGCAGGTGTTCGGCAGTGGGTGCGGTCGCGCCCTGCGCCTCGTTCGTCGAAGCAGCTGGCGGCGCATAACCTGCGCTGCGTGCTGCTGCCCGCCATTCTTCCGCCTTGCGCGCCGATATCTTGCACTCACCCGACTCGAGCATTGCAGCAAGACCGCCGGCCGCGCGAGCGTGACCGGCTGTCGCAGCACTTTCAAGAAACTGGCAGGCCTGGGGGAGGTCGCGGGCGATGCCGCGGCCGTAGCGAAGCAGCTGCGACAATTGGAACGATGCTTCTGTATTGCCGGCAATGGAAAGCGGACGAAGCAAGCTGACGGCGCGTTCATATTCATGCCGGCGGATGGCATCACGTGCCGGCTCCAGGTCGGCGGCCGGCGCGGGACAAATAGCGATGATCAGCAGTGAGCCGAGGGTGGCTGACGCGCAGCGCATCAGGCGGTTCCGAACTTCGTATCGATCTCGATGCCGACCGAGCGCAGGAAATCGGTCGGCAATACGCCACCGGCACTGATGATCACCGCGTCATTTTCCACCTTTCGGACAGTGCCATCAGCTTGCAGCGCGATCGACTGCGGCTCGATCGCTTGAACCTGTGACTTAAGCATTACCTTCAGCCGGCCCATTTTTTCGGCCGCCGCAATACGCTCCCGATTTTGGGTCTTGGCGCGGCTAAAGGCATCGCCGCGATGCGACAGGATGACACTCCCGGTTTTGGCGACCTCGGCGATGCTGGCCGCCGCCTCCAGGGCGCTGTCTCCGCCGCCGACCACCAGCACCCGCTGGGAGGCATACTGTTCCGGCTCGATCAACCGATAGGTGACTTTCGGCAGGTCTTCACCGGTAACGCCGAGTTTGCGCGGCGTGCCACGCCGCCCGATGGCGAGCAGGACGCTCTTGGTACGGTGCTCGCCGCTCGTGCTGCGCACGACGAACCCATCGTCAACGCGCTGGATCGCCTCGACGCGCTCACGGTAGCTGATTTTCAGCTTGGTCTTTTTCTCGATGCTGCGCCAGAGCTCGAGCAAGTCCTCCTTGCTCGTGGTGCGCAACTTGATGTCCCCGACGATCGGCAGGCGTGCCGGTTGGGTCATCACGATTTTTCCGCGCGGGTACTGGAACACGCAGCCGCCGAGCGATTCCTGCTCGAGCGTCACGAAGCGCATGCGTCGCTCCAGCGCAGCAAGCGACGCCGAGAATCCGGCCGGGCCGGCGCCGATTATCACGAGGTCGAGTTTCTCGGGACCACGCGGGCGCCGCGCCTGGATCTGCTCCACCGCCTGCTGCCCCTGTGCGATCGCATTGCGAATCAATCCCATGCCGCCCAGCTCACCCGCGACAAAGATGCCCGGCACGTTGGTCTCGAACCATGGCGTCACCCGCGGCAGATCCACACCGCGGGTCGCCGTGCCGAATACGAGCCGGATGGCTCCTACGGGACATGCGACACGGCAGGCTCCATGTCCGATGCAATCGGCGGGACCAACCAACTGGGCCTTGCCGTTGATCATGCCCAGCACCTGGTGCTCGGGTTGTTCGGGGCAGGCCTTGATGCAGGACCCGCAGCCGATGCAGGTCAGGGTGTCAACAATCGGGTGAAGTGTCGGCGGCTCCGACAAGCCAGCCTGCTCAGCATCGCGACGGGTGCGAAGGCTGCTGTCATGCAGTCTTTTCCGCCGCCATGAGTAAATTCCCAGGGCGATCGCTATCGGTACCAGGTAGACGAGCAGTTCCATAGAATCCAGCAGCGCGGCCGGGCAATTGCGCGTTCGGAAGTTGATTGCGAAGCTGGCGCCTCGCCCGGATTCATGTCAAATCGGCAGCGATGGTTTCTTGCGACAGTTCACACAAACGCGTGTGTTGCAGATTCAAATGCGAGCGACTCGCATTGCCGAGTGCTGCATGTCGCATCGCGGCGACATCGCAATTCGCACGTACTTGCCTGGCTGCCAAGATACTAATCCTGTTGTCCCGCCGCGTGGAATATGTGAAGTACACCAAAGCGCTGTTCGGTGTCGCTCTGGCTGCCGGCCTTGTGGCCGCTGCGATCGCGCTCCTGCGTCCTGACAACGCGCCTCTCGCGCCCAGCACGTGGATTGTGCAGGCGGCGACCGCACTGAATCGTGCATCGATCGAGGGCAGTGCGCATGGCGGGGCGATCGTGTCTGGTGACAATGCAAGTGCAGCCCGGCAGCTGGGGCTCGAAGGTCAGCGTTTGCGCGTGCAACGCCGGTTCGCGGAGGCACAGGCAATTTACGAGCAGGCGGTAAAGGCGAATCCGTTGGATGCGGACGCCTGGGCTGATCTTGCAGATTCTGCCGCATCGGCTGCCGGCAATGACCTGACCCGCAGTCGCGATGCGATCACGCATGCCCTGGCAATAGATCCCCGGCACCGCAAGGCCTTGTGGCTGCGCGCCAGCCTTGAATTGCAGGAGCAGCGCTATGCGACCGCCGCAGCTACCTGGCGTGAGTTGCTGGCTCTGGTTGCGGAGGGTTCCGCCGACGCAAGGGTGATCGCCGCGAACATTGCGGAAGCGGATGCGCTGGCGGGCACGGCCCAAAGTTCCGATGGACAAGGATCCTGATGGCAGCGGTAATCGAAATTGCGGCCGACCCAATTGCCGCCGGATCCCGGCGGTCCGGTCTGCGGCCATCCCACATCGGCCTGTGGCTGACGCTCGCAGTCATCATCGCAGGGTACGTGGTACCGACCGAGGTCTACCTGTCGCCGCAGGACGGGTTCGGCTATGCGCTGGGAATTATTGGTGGCTTGATGATGCTCGCCTCGGTGATTTACCAGCTGCGAAAGCGCGTGCCTGCCCTCGCGATCATCGGCAGCGTGAAGCTCTGGTTCAGGCTCCACATGGTGTTCGGCATCGTGGGCCCGCTCGCGATCCTGTACCACTCGAATTTCAGTCTCGGCGCGACCAACAGCAATGTTGCGCTTGTCTGCATGTTGATCGTCTCCGGCAGCGGCCTGGTCGGCCGTTACTTCTACGCGCGCATACATCAAGGCCTCTACGGGCGGCTCATGACAGTGCGCGAACTGGCCGGCGAAGCAGAAAGTCTGCGCCAGCATTCCGGGTCGCTGAAGATGCTGCCGGGCCTGATGCACGAGGTGGAACTTGCCGAGAAGCACATTGCTGCGCCGGCAACGCTCGTGATCCGGCCTTTGCTGGCGGCGTTGCGGCAGCGGAGCGAAAAGCGACGCCTCACACGGCTCGTCCGGAATGCGGTTGCAATGGCTGCGACGCGCTCCCGTGTACTGCGCAAGGAACACGCGCGGTTCACGATGGCGGCGAACGGATATATTGCCGCGCGACTGATGGCCGTTCGTCGTGTCACCGAATTCGAGGCCTCCGAGCGGCTGTTCGCGGCCTGGCACGTCCTGCACATGCCATTGTTTTTCATGCTCATCATCGTGAGTGTCGTGCACGTGATCGCGGTGCACGTGTACTGACGTGCGCGCTTCGAATTGGATTGGGGTGGTCATGACGATGGGGCTTGCAGTGTTTACGAATCCGTCACGGGCAACTGAGCTTGAAAAGCTGCTGATGCCCGGTCAGCTTTCCCGCGCCCATTCGGATATCGAAGCAGATTGCAGCGAGTGCCATGACCGCACCGACAAATCCCGTCAGCGGCAGCTTTGCATCGATTGCCACAAGGAAGTGGCCGGCGACGTTGCCAAAAAGGCTGGATTCCACGGGCGCGCAGCGGCAATTGCGCAATGCAATGCCTGCCACGCCGAGCACAAGGGACGGGACGCAGATACCGTGGGTTTGTCGCCGGAAGCATTTGACCACGCGCGCACGGATTTCCCGCTTGCCGGCGCACACGCTTCAGTGCCGTGCGCGAATTGCCACAAGGCCGGGAAGAAATTCCGGGAGGCACAGGGCGAGTGCATCGACTGTCACCGCGAGGACGACTCGCACGATGGCAAGCTCGGAACGGATTGCGCGGAGTGTCATGAGACGGCGCGATTCAAGACGACCAAATTCGATCATGCGAAGACGAAATTCCCGCTCAACAATGCACATGCCAAAGCGGCCTGCTTCGCCTGCCATCGCGACCCGACCTTCAAGGGTGCACCGGGGCGCTGCGTGGACTGCCATGCATCCGACGACGTCCATCGCGGTTCCCGCGGGCCCGCCTGTGCGGACTGCCATGGCACGGTCGACTGGAAGCAGAACCGATTCGATCACAGGAAAGCCAGCGATTACGCGCTGCTGGGCAAGCACGCAAAGCTCACCTGCAACAGCTGCCATCGCGGTGGCGACCTCAAGGCCGAGCTACCCAGGAAGTGCAGCGGCTGTCACGCAGCGGCTGACGTCCACTCGGGCCGCTTCGGCACGGACTGCGCCGACTGCCATGAACAGGTCGAATGGGCGATTGAGGCATTTGACCACGAGAAACGCACGAAATTTGCGCGTCGGGGGGCCCATGCGAAGCTCGATTGTCACGCCTGTCATACCGGCGTGCTGAAGCAGCAGAAGATGGCAAAGGACTGCGTCGGCTGCCACGAATTGAACGATGTGCACAAGACCTCGATGGGCCGCGAATGCCAGACCTGCCACAACGAGACTGGCTGGCGCGATGACGTGAAGTTCGACCACGACCTTTCGAAGTTCCCGCTGGTCGGGCTGCACGTCGGCGTTCCCTGCGAGGAATGTCATGCGAGCCGCGCCTATCGCGACGCGCCGGATCAGTGCTTCGCGTGCCACAAGGCCAAGGACGTGCACAAGGGCAGGCTGGAGGAAGACTGTGCTGCCTGCCACAACCCGAACGGCTGGGATTTCTGGCAGTTTGACCACAGCACGACCCATTTCGCGCTCACCGGTGCACACGAGCGCCTGGGTTGCCGCGACTGCCACCGCAAGCCTGACCATGACCTGAGCCTGTCGCGCGAGTGCGGCTCCTGCCACCGCGCCGACGATGTCCACGATGGCCAGTTCGGCCGCGATTGCGGCCGTTGCCACGGGACCGAGTCTTTCGGCCGGGCACTGATGCATTAGCGTCATCGAGAAATGCCATGAACAAATTATCGAAGACGCTGATCGGAATTCTCGCGACACTGCTGCTGGCCCTGGGGGGCCTGGCACAGGCGGCAGTGACACCCCCGGTCTTCGATCACCTGACGACCGGGTTCGAGCTCACGGGCCAGCACCGGATCGTGTCCTGTGAGTCCTGCCACGTGGACTCGGTTTTCAAGGGCACGCCAAGGGATTGCGTCGCGTGCCACGCGCCGGGCAGCCGGATTCGCTCGACTTCCAAGCCTGCAACGCATGTGACCAGCTCCGAAAATTGCGAGCAATGCCACTCCACCTCGGCCTTCGTACCGGCCGCCCACTTCAACCACAACGAGGTGCGGGGCAGCTGCGCCACCTGTCACAACGGCGTGCAGGCGCAGGGAATGCCGCCAGGCCACATACAGACATCGCTGAACTGCGACACCTGCCACCGGACGGGGGCGTGGTCGCCGTCGCTATTCGATCATTCGCGCGTCACGCCCGGCACCTGCATCCAGTGTCACGATGGCGTGAGTGCCACCGGAAAGAATCCGCAACACATCAGCTCGACCAACAACTGTGACGCCTGTCATGTCACGAGCGCCTGGAGCCCGCTGGCGCGTGTCGACCATGCCGAAGTGCTCGGCAGTTGCGCGGGCTGCCATGACGGCGTGAGCGCGACCGGCAAGTCACCAGTGCACATTACGACGATAGCGAGCTGCGATGCCTGCCACTCGACGGTCGCCTGGATACCGGCGCAGTTCACCCACGCCAACGTTGCACCAGGCACCTGCTTCCAGTGTCACAATGGCGTGCAGGCGACGGGCAAGAACCCGCAGCACATCAATACGACCAACTCCTGCGACGCGTGCCACGTCACCAGCGCCTGGACACCGCCCACGCGCGTCGACCATGCCGAAGTGCTCGGCACCTGCGCGGGCTGCCACAACGGCAGCACGGCGACCGGAAAGCACGCGGCTCACATCCTGACGACGCTCGATTGCGATGCCTGCCACGTCACTACCGCATGGCGGCCTACGCGGTTCGACCATGCAGGTGTCGCACCCGGCACGTGCAGCCAGTGTCATGACGGAGTTCGCGCCACTGGAAAGAGCACGCAACACATCAGCACGACCAACACCTGCGACGCCTGCCACGCCACAACCGGGTGGATCCCGGTGCTGCGCGTCGACCATACCGAGGTGCTCGGCACCTGCTCGAGCTGTCACAACGGCACCAAGGCGACCGGCAAGCCGCCGACCCACATTCCAACGACGCAGCAATGCGACAACTGCCATACGAGCGCGGCTTGGCTGCCGGCCCGATTCGACCATGCCGGTGTCGTGGCCGGGACTTGCGCCCAGTGCCATGACGGCGTGCGCTCGACTGGCAAGACGCCCACGCACATTGCCACGACCGCGAGCTGCGACGCCTGCCACGCGACGATTGCCTGGCTGCCGGCGCAATTCAGCCACGCCATGGTAGCGCCGGGGACCTGTGCCCAGTGCCACGATGGTGTCACCGCCACCGGCAAGATACCCACGCACATCACGACGACGGCGAGCTGCGATGCCTGCCATTCAACGGTTGCCTGGATACCGGCGCAATTCAGCCATGCCAGCGTTGCACCGGGCACCTGCATCCAGTGTCACGATGGCCTGCAGGCAACCGGCAAGAGTCTGCAGCACATCAATACGACAAACGCCTGCGATGCCTGTCACGTCACGACCACATGGAATCCGGTGGTCCGTGTCGACCATGCCGAGGTGCTCGGCACCTGCACGAGTTGCCACAATGGCACGACAGCGACCGGCAAACACGCGACTCACATCCAGACAACATTCGATTGCGACAACTGCCACGTGACTTCCGCGTGGCGGCCGGCACAGTTCGACCATTCCGGCGTCGCACCCGGCACCTGCATCCAGTGTCATGACGGCGTGCGGGCTGCCGGCAAGAACCCGCAACACATCAATACGACGAATGCCTGCGATGCCTGTCACACGACCGCAACATGGATGCCGGCGACCCGCGTCGACCATGCCGAGGTGCTCGGCACCTGCGCGAGCTGCCACAATGGCACGACAGCGACCGGCAAACACGCGACTCACATCGCGACGACACTCGCGTGCGACAACTGCCACGTGACGGCGGCATGGCTGCCGGCGCGCTGGGATCACACCGGCGTTGTGGCTGGCACCTGTGCACAGTGTCATGACGGCGTGCGCGCCACGGGCAAGACGCCTACTCACATCGTCACGACCGCAAGTTGCGACACTTGCCACTCGACCATTGCCTGGCTACCGGCCAGCTTCAACCACGCAAACGTGGTGCCAGGTACTTGCTCGCAGTGCCACAACGGTAACACTGCGACCGGGAAGCCGGGCAATCACTGGCTCACCAGCCTCGAGTGCGATCAGTGCCACAGAACGACCACATGGTTGCCGATAACTCATCGTCATATTTCGCCAAACTACTCGGGCGATCACCGCGCTTCGGTTCAGTGCATCGACTGCCACACCACCAACCGCGACGCCGTGACCTGGCGGACACCTGCCTATCAGCCTGACTGCGCGGGCTGCCATGCCGGCGACTACAAGTCCGGTCCACACAAGAAGACGGAGCAGGGCGTGTTGTACACGGTCTCGGAGCTGCGCAATTGCTCCGGCGCCTGCCACACCTACACCAATGCAACGCTGACGACAATCTCCAAGACGCGCAACGGTCCTGAGCACCGGGTCACGTCAGGCGGTTTCTGAAATGCGGGCATCGATCTTACTGCTGGCATTTGTGCTTGCCGGCTTCGGCGGAGTCACCGCGGCCGATGATGCCTCGGACATCGCGGGTCGCGTTCTCGAGCAGGTCGAGGTCGTGGCGCTGGGCGACGGTGCCCGCGTGTCCGTGCGCTTCGGTTGCCCACTACGTTACTCGAGCCATTTCCCGGCCACCGGTGCGACGGAACTGCGCATCAGCCTCGTGCCGCTGCCCGGTTGCCTGCCGACCGACGTCGTGGACAGTGCGCTGCGCGCGCCTACCGGCAATACCGCGGGGCTTGGCGACGTCCGCCTCGAGCAGGCTGGCACGGCGCTGGTGCTGACACTGACATTTGATTCGCCGGTCGATGTCGCAGTGCGGCCTTCACCCGATTTCATGGGACTCGAGGTCGCTGTCTTTAACCAGGCAAGACTTGCACGCCCACGCCTGCAGACTCGCACGCCGGTACCCGTGGCGGAGGCGCGTCGAGTCTTGCCTACCGCAGAAGTGCTGGAAAAGCAGTGGATGGACGCCAGGGCGGCGTTCGACGCAGGCGACAATCCAGCTGCGGTTCGCTTGCTGACGCGGTTGGTCGAATACCCCGAGCATCCGCGGCGCGCAGAAGCGCAGGAGCTTCTGGGCTTGTCCCGTGAGCGCAACAGCCAGCTCGCGCACGCCAAGGCCGAATACGAGGAATATCTGCGCCGCTATCCGGAAGGCCCGGCCGCTGCGCGAGTAAACCAGCGCCTCGCTGCACTGACGACCCTTGATTCGCGGCCGAAGGTTGCGGCCGTCGCTCAGCGGGAAGGCAGCATGCAATGGTCGAGATTCGGGGGCTGGGCGCAGGAATACCGCCACGATTCGACGTCGCTCGAGCTCACGGACACGACGACGAACTTCACGAGCCAGTCAATGGTCATCACCGATGGGGATTTTTCGCTGCGCGGCCGCGGTGAGCGCTTCGATGTGCAGGCGCGCGTCAGTGCGGGATACCTCTACGACCTCCTGCCCGAAGCGGCGGGCACCCAGACCCGGGTGAGCGTCGCCTACGCGGACTTGAATGATCGCCGGTCCGGTATCAATGCACGCCTGGGCCGGCAGTCGAAGCACAGCGGTGGCGTGCTGGGCAGCTTTGACGGGCTCTATCTGGGCTGGCGGGCATTACCATCATTCCGGTTGAACCTGATGGCTGGATACCCGCTTGAAACGACGACTGGCTCGTTCACAACCGACCGCCAGTTCGTCAGTCTGAGTGCCAACCTGTCTGGCTGGCTCGAGGGGCTCGAGGTCAGCCCGTTCCTGATCGACCAGTCCTTTGACGGCGTTGCCGACCGGCGGGCGGTGGGCAGCGAGTTGCGGTGGTTCAGACCCGGTCGCACCGTGGTTGGTCTCTTCGACTATGACATCGACTACAGCGCGCTCAATATGGTGCTGTTGCTCGGCAACTTTGAGCTGCCCAGGCACTGGACCATAACCACGACGCTGGATCATCGCAAAAGCCCGTTCCTGACGACGCGCAATGCGATGGCCGGGCAGGCCGTTCTATCGCTCGGCGAGCTGGTGGCGCAGATCGGCGAACCCGCGGTCCGCGCACTCGCCGAAGACCGCACCGCAGACGTGGACACGGTGTCAATCGGGGTCTCACGGCCGATGGGCACGCGCTTCCAGTGGATCGCCGACGTGGGCGCGACGCGCATGTCCGAGATGCCGGCGTCTGGTGGCATAGAAGCAATACCTGCAACCGGCACGGAACTCAGCTTCGGTGCGCAACTGATCGCCAACAGCCTGCTACGCTCCGGCGATGTGTCCATCCTGGGCTTGCGAATGTCTGATGGCGACTTCGCCAGGACCACGTCGTTGTCGCTGAGTTCGCGCTTTCCCATCCGGGGTCGCCTGCGTGCCGGCCCGCGTCTGCGATTCGATTATCGTGAGTTCAGTGCCGACGGCACGACGCAATGGCTGGCAAGTCCCGCGGTTCGCATCGATTGGCACTCCGAGCGCACAACGATCGAATTCGAGGCCGGGGGCGAATGGATGTCGCGCGAGCTGCCGATCGACCTGGAAAAATCAAGCCGCTACTGGTTCAGTCTCGGCTATCGAGTGGGATTCTGACGTGTGGTTGCGTGCAGCGTCGGCCGTTGCGGCACTGCTGGTGCTATGCGGCTGCGCGGAACGCGATCTCTGGCCCGAGGAGCAGCTCGATCAGAAGACGGCGGTCAATGTAACGATCATGGCTGAACCGTGGGTCTATTCACGCGAAGTCCGGATGCTCGCCGCCAACGCGCGTGATTACCTCAATGTGGGCGTGGTCGAGACAAATCGCGCCGGGTCGCGCGCCTACTGGCTGGGTGTCATCGCATGGAGCACGATCGACCGGAGCGTCTTGCCTGGTCCCGCGACAACCATCCGTCCTGCGAAAGCCCGCCTGCTCTGGCCAGCCGCCAAGCTCGAGTTGGTACCGGACAGCAAAGGTCGATCGGCGCCAGGCATTACCGATCCAGTCTTCGTGGACAAGGACATGAAGTTCAGCGAGACGTGGTATTCGTTGACGACGACCCAGCTCGCGCAGCTGGGCGAGGATGCCCCCATCAGCGTCGCGCTGATCGATGAAAAGGGCCAGCCGACGACCTACGAGCCGTGGCGGGTAGATCACGCAGCCATGTCGGAGTTCATCAAGGCCGCGGGACTCTGAACGAACTGCCCGGTGGCTCGAAGGATTGATCCAAGTCAAAGCGTCTAATACATAAGCCGCCTAACCACTTATCGAGGCGAGCGGCCACGCGGCTGGTTCGCGCAAAGAGGGCCCGCCATGGCAATCCCGCTATGGGAGTTTGGATCTATGCCACTGAAAATCATGATCCTGGGGGCCAATGGTTTCATTGGCAGCGCCCTGTCGCGTGCGATCCTGCACCGCACCGACTGGGAGGTTTACGGGATCGACTTATCCGACCACAAGCTCCGGGACCTGGGGCAGAGCCCCCGGTTCCAGTTTGTCGAAGGCGACATCACGATCAATCACGAATGGGTCGAATACCACGTCAAGAAGTGCGATGTCGTCGTGCCGTTGGTGGCGATTGCGAACCCGGCCCAGTACGTGAAGGACCCATTGGGCGTATTCGAACTCGATTTCGAGGCGAACCTGGGCATCGTTCGCCAGTGCGTAAAATACGGCAAGCGCCTCGTGTTTCCGTCGACATCCGAGGTCTACGGCATGTCGCCGGACAGCGTGCTGCACGAGGAAACCAGCCCGCTGGTCTACGGCCCGATCAACAAGCAGCGCTGGATCTATGCGGCATCGAAGCAGATGCTGGACCGCGTGATATTCGCGTATGGAACGCGCGACAATCTCGACTACACCCTTTTCAGGCCGTTCAATTTCATCGGACCCAATCTCGACAATGTCGACGAGCCCAAGGAGGGCAGCTCACGGGTCGTCACGCAGTTCCTGTCGAGCATTCTCTATCGGCAGCCGATCAAGCTTGTCGATGGCGGCAGCCAGCGCCGCTCGTTCACGTTCATCGACGACGGCATCGATTGCCTGCTGCGCATACTCGAGAACCCGGGCGGGCGCGCCACCCGGCGCATCTTCAACATCGGCAATCCGGCCAACTGCATCTCGATCAAGGAGCTTGCCCATAAGATGATACGGATCGCCCAGGAGTTTCCGTCGCTACGCGACCGTGCGCTTGCGACACGGATTGAAAATGTCAGCGCGGGCGATTTCTACGGCAAGTACTACCAGGACATCCAGCTTCGCGTGCCGCGCATCGATGCAGTGCGCGACGCCCTGGGATGGAAGCCGACCACCGATCTCGATACCGCCATCCGGCGGACTATCGAGTATTACGTCAACAAGGGGCCAACGGGTGCCGGCGGACTGGACTGACATGAAACGTAGCCGGGTCCTGGCATTCTGGCTGCTGCTGGCGGTGGCGTGGTTTGCCACGGGCGCGATCCGCCCGCTGCTCGAGCCCGACGAGGGTCGCTATGCCGAGATCCCGCGTGAAATGTGGCTCTCGGGCGATTGGGTGACTCCGCACCTGAATGGCGTCGTGTACATCGAAAAGCCGCCGCTGCAGTACTGGGCCACGGCCGCCGCCTACACGCTCTTCGGCCTTCACGAATGGACCGCTCGGTTGTGGTCACTCCTGTTGTCACTGTTCGCATTGCCACTGGTACATGCGGTCGCCTCGCGCCTCCACGGGTCGCGCGAAGCAGGCTTCGCGGCTTCCATCGTACTGGCCGTGAGTCCGTATTACATTCTGGTCGGCCAGCTGAATACGCTTGACGGCGCCTTTACGACGCTGTTGCTCGCCGCTGTGTTCGCGCTGGTGCTTGGCCAACGCGAGCCCGACGCCGCCCGTCGCCGGCCGCTGCTGCTCGGCGCCTGGGTCGCACTGGCCCTGGCAGTGCTGTCGAAGGGAATTGTCGCGCCGCTGCTCGCTGGCGGTACGCTGGCGGCTTATTCGCTCTTTACGCGGGACTTCTCGCCGTGGCGGCGCATGCACTGGCTCCCGGGCCTTGCAGTCTTCGCGGTGATCGTGGTGCCGTGGTTCTGGCTGGTATCGGCGCGCAACCCCGACTTCTTGTACTTCTTCTTCGTCTACGAACACTTCATGCGGTTTCTGACCATGGTGCACGATCGGGTCGAGCCGTGGTGGTACTTCGGGCCGATCGCCCTGCTGGCGTTGGCGCCGTGGCTGTGGGCGATCCCGGGGACGATTCGTGCGCTGCGCGTGACGGAAGTCGCGGCTACCGGCTTCCGGCCGGAGCTGTTTCTCGGACTTTGGTTCGTGGTGGTGGTGGTGTTCTTCTCGCTGTCCGGGTCAAAGCTGGCAACCTACGTCCTGCCCTGCATGCCGGCCGCTGCAGTGCTGCTTGGCCCGCAGCTGCTGCGCAGACCGCGCAATATCAGAACCGCGGCGGCGACCACTTCGGTCCTGATATTGCTCACCGCAGCCGGCTTGTACATCGCGGCGCTTCGCCGCAATTCCGACGGCGCATTGCTGATGGAACTGGCGACCTGGGCCGGGGCTGGCGTTGCCGTAGCGGTCGCGGCCTGGTTCTGGTCGCGACGCCCGGCCGAGGAGGCTCCCGATCCGGTCAGCTGGGGCCCGGTCGCAATTGGTGCGGTGCTCGCGTGGCAGT
>JAQBHG010000119.1:0-11019 GCA_032127975.1 Steroidobacteraceae bacterium | reverse complement strand
CCGGCGCCGAGAAGGTAATCACCAAGAACGGCGAGAGTTACGTGGCGCTGATCGACGCGCAGCGGCTGGACCATTACCACCGGCTGGAGCGCGAACGCATTCACTTGCTGTTGATCGATGAAGCGGGCAAGGGGTTGGACGATGTCGCCGCCGGGCGCGTGAAGGATGCCCGCGGTGCAATCCAGTCGATCAAGCGCCGCCGCAGCGCGTAATACGGTCAGAGCGGCGTCCGTGGCGAGGAAGCCCGCTGTCAGGCTCACGGTCAGGCTCACCGCGAACTTCGAGCGCAACCTCGCCGACGTCGAGCGCTTTCTGACCGAGGCTGAAGCGCCTCAGGCTTACGACGCCCTGCTCGACGAATTGCTGGAAACCGTGATTCCGAACCTCGAACGGTTTCCAGCCATCGGACGACCGTTTCTGGCGAATGCGGCTCGCTCCGTCGAAACCACGAACGCGCTTGAAGCGCTACGCACAAAGTTGTCGGCGCTGACCCCAGACCCGGAGGCGCTGCGCGAATACATCCTCGACCACTACCTGGTGCTGTACGCGCAGATCGACGCGAATCTCTATCTGCTGTCGATCAGGCATCACCGCCAACTGTCGTTCGATTTCCAGTCGCACTGGGGCGGGACTTCCTCCATGCCGTAGTGCGATCCGACGCTGTTCGGTTCGCAACGAATTCTTCGGTTCAGTGTAGGTCGCGGTATAGGTCGTCGCGTCAGTCGCCCGAAAAGCCAATGAAATCGGGGGCTTTACGCCCATGCATCATCGGCGTGTGTTCCACGTCGACCGCCCTCAGCCGCTGTTGCGCAGCCCGGCGGCGATGCCGTTGATGGTGAGGTGGATGCCGCGCTTGACTCGCTCGTCGGTCTTGCCGCCGCGGTGGCGGTGCAGCAGTTCCACCTGCAGGTGGTTGAGCGGATCGAGGTAGGGCAGGCGGTCGCGGATGGAGTCGGCGAGGGCGGGATTGTCCGCAAGGAGGGAATCGCGCCCGGTGATGGCCTGCACGGCTGTTACGGTGCAATGCCATTCGTCGCGAATGCGGCCGAACACGGCGTCGCGCAGCGCGGCGTCGGGCACCAGCTCGGCGTAGCGCGAGGCCACGGCGAGGTCGCTTTTGGCGAGCACCATTTCCATGTTGGATGTGACCGTGCGGAAGAACAGCCACTCGCGATTCATCTGTGCGAGCAGGTCGAGTCCATCGGGCCGCCCGGCGCACCAGGCCTCGACCGCAGCGCCGAAACCGTACCAGCCCGGCAGCATCAGGCGGCATAGGCTCCAGCTGAACACCCAGGGAATGGCGCGCAGGTCGTCGATGTTCTGCGAGGCGGTGCGCGAGGCCGGGCGGCTGCCGATATTCAGTTCGGCGAGTTCCGCAATGGGCGTGGCGGCGCGAAAATATTCGACGAAGCCGGGCGTGTCGTAGACCAGCGAACGGTAGGCGGCGTAGGATTTCTCCGAGAGGAACTCCATCACCGCGTCGAACTTGCCCCCGCTGCCGCCCGATCCGGGGCGCGGGAAGCTCGCTTCCAGCGTCGCGGCGACCAGGGTTTCGAGATTCCGGCGGCCGATATCCGCGTCGGCGTACTTGCTGCCGATGATTTCGCCTTGTTCGGTCAGGCGGATGGCGCCGTCCACGGCGCCCGCAGGCTGCGCGCGGATCGCGTCATAGCTCGGTCCGCCGCCCCGGCCGACCGTTCCGCCACGGCCGTGAAACAGGCGCAGGCGTACGCCCGCCTGTCGGTGCGCCGCGACTAGCGCGCGCTGCGCCTTGTGCAGCGCCCAGTTGGCGGTCAGATAGCCGCCGTCCTTGTTGCTGTCGGAATAGCCGAGCATCACCTCCTGCAAGTCGCCGCGGGCGGCCACCCATCGGCGGTAGGCGGGCAGGGCGAACGCGGCGTCCATCACCGCGCGCGCGTTGTCCAGGTCGGCGATGGTTTCGAACAGCGGCACGATGTCGAGCGCCGCTCCCGTTGCCGCGGTGAACAGTCCCACCTCCTTGAGCAGCAGCGCCACCTCGAGCAGGTCCGAGACGCTCGCGGCCTTGGAAATGACGTAGTGCGGCAGCACCGCCGGCCCGTAGAGCGCATGCATCTCGGCCGCGGTGCGCAGGATGGCGAGTTCGCTGCGCGTTTTTTCCCCGTAGGCGATATGCGGCGAAACGAGCGGCCGCGCCGTGGCAAGTTCGCCGAGCAGCAAGGCGATGCGCGCGGCTTCGTCGAGCCCGAGGTAGTCCGCCTGCACGCCGACCGCGGCGAGGATTTCCGCCACCACGGCTTCGTGCACGTCGGCATTCTGGCGCAGGTCGAGCGCCGCCAGATGGAAGCCGAACACCCGCAGCGCGCGCTGCAGCGGCTTCAGGCGGACCCTGGCGACCGATGCGGCGCCATGACTGGCCAGCGAAGCCCCGATGACCTGCAGGTCGGCGGCGAACGGCGCCTCGTCGGGATACGGCTCGGCCGTGCGATTCGGTTCGCGCCGCGCGAGGTATCCGCAGCGCGCGCGCGCGGTCGCGGCAAGGCGTGAATAGATCCCGGTCAGCGCCTGGCGGTAGGGCTCGTCCTGGCGGTGCTTCGCCAGGTCCTGCGCCCCGCGCGCGAGATCAAGCAGCGCGGGCGACGGCGCCTGCAGGCGCAGCGACATCGAGAGTTCCGCCCCCAGCGCATGCACTTCCTCCAGGTAATGCGCGAAAGCCGTGCGTGCCTGCCGCGTCACCGCCTCGCGCAGCACCTCGGCAGTGACGAAGGGATTGCCGTCCCGGTCGCCGCCGATCCAGGACCCCATGGCGAGCAGCTCCGGCACGGGCCTGCCGCCCAGCGCCGCTTCCAGTTCTTCATACAGGCGGGGAATCTCGGCCAGAAAGGTGAGGCGGTAGAAAGACAGCGCATTGTCGATTTCGTCGATGACGCGCAGGCGCGAGAGCCGGATCATGGCGGTCTGCCAGAGTGTCAGCACGCGCGCCTGCAACCGCGCTTCGATGCGCGCCCGCCCGGCAGGGCCCAGCCGCGCATCCTCCAGCTCGGACAGCGCGGCGGCGATGCCGCGCTCGCAATCGAGGATGCTCTGCCGCTGCACTTCGGTCGGGTGTGCGGTGAGCACCGGCACGATGCGCGCGCGCGCAAGCCAGGCGTCTATCTCGGTCTCAGCGATGCCGTCGCGGCGCAGGCTGTCGAGGGCGCAAGCGAAGCTGCCTGGCGCCGGCGCCGCGCCTTGCCGGTCGCGCGCCTGGGCGAGGCGGTTGGTCTGCCGGTCTTCGACGACGTTGACCAGGTGCAGGAAATAGCTGAAGGCGCGAACCACGTCGAGCGTCTGGTCACGTGTCAGCGCATTCAGCTGCGCTTCGAGGCGCGCGCGCACGGATTGCGCTTCTGCGCCCAGCGCGCGCCGGAAGCCCACGGCGCCCTGGCGGATGCGCTCGATGCGCTCATAGCCGTCGAGGCCGGTCTGGTCGCGCAGCACCTGGCCCAGCACGCGCCCGATGTAGCGCGTTTCCTCGCGCAGGGATCCGCCCTCCCAGCCCTTGTCGGCCGTCGCGTCCATGCTCATCGCTGGCAGGATAAACTATGCGCCCGCGCCAGAGCAGAACAATAAGAGCGGCGACAGGACCATGCCCCAGCTGACAGGATTTCCGGATTTCTTCGTTGCGGGTGCGCCGCGCTGCGGCACCACCTCGCTGTGCCGCTACCTCGCGAAAAACCCCCAGATCTGCTTTTCACGGCCGAAGGAGCCGCACTACTTCGCCCGGATCGGTGCACGGCCTTCGGCGGACGAGCTCCAGCGCGACTACATCGATCGCTATTTCGGCCACCGCAACGCCGGCCACCGCGTGGCGGGCGAGGGCTCGGTCACCACCCTGTACCTGCCGGCGGCGATCGAGCGCATCCGGCATTTCAACCCCGAGGCGCGCTTTGTCGTTATGCTGCGCAACCCGATGAGCATGCTGCCGTCTTACCACTTGAAGATGCGCTTCCTGCTGCAGGAGGACCAGGCGGACTTTGCTGCGGCATGGCGCCTGCAGGCGGCGCGGACGCGCGGGGAAAATTTGCCGCGGCATTGCCTGGATCCGCGCGCGCTGATGTACGGGGAGGTGGCGAAGTACGGCGCGCACCTCGAGCGGCTGTTCGAGATCGCGGGCCGCGCGCGTACGCACGTGGTCGTGTTCGACGATTTTGTGGCGGATTCGCTGGCCGCGTACCGGCGCGTGCTGGAGTTTCTGCGCGTCGATTACGACGGACGCACGGTGTTCAAGCGCCGCTACGAGAGCCGGATGTACCGCTACCGCTGGCTGCAGAGGCTGTTTTTCCTGCCCGTGGCGCGCGGCGGCGCCAGGATCGATACCGCGCACCGGGTCAAGCGCAAGTACAAGCGCAGCGGGGCGAAAAAACCGAGCTGGATCACGCGGCTGACGAACTGGAACACGATCGCTGCCGCGCCCACGCCGCTGACGCAGGAACTGCGCGCCGTGGTGGCCGACGCGCTGCGCGCCGACAACGAACTCCTGTCCCGCCTGCTGCAGCGTGACCTGAGTTCCTGGCTGACCGAAATCAGGCAATGACGATCAACGCATCGCCTGCAACGTTCGCCGGCGGTGGCCGCGAAACCGCGCCCAGCATCGAGCAGGAGGTACTACGCGGCATTTCCCGCACCGTGGCCGAGATCCACTGGTTGCTGCTGATCCTGGTTCTGCTGTACGTGATCTTTGGCGAGTCCGACAAATTCACCGAAGCGGCCGTGCTGGCGGCCTCGTTTTTCTACGCCGCGTTCATTATGGCGTTCCGCTACGCCAATTTCTACAAGTCCGAGTCGCGCTGGAAGCTGGCGCTCGAGACCTGGGCGATGGTCGGCTTCATCACCTGGGTCTGCTTTTATACGGACGGCCTGGCGAGTCCGCTGCTCAACATCTACCTGCTGCCGGTGATCACCGCTGCCCTTACGCTGGGCAAGGTGACCACGCTGATTGAGGTCGCGCTGATCGCCGCCTGCCAGGTGTTCCTCGGCGGCAGTTTCTCGATGGACAAACTGCTCTCGCTCGCCTTCCTCGGCGGTTTCACCGCGCAGATCGCGCCGATCATCCTGGTCGCGTACATCGTCTCGCTGTTTGCGGTCGACATCCGCTACGGCCTGAGCCGGGCGAAGCTGCTGGCCGAAACGGACGAATTGACGGGTCTGCTAAACATCCGTGGTTTCTCGATCGCGGCCAATCGTCTGTTCGGGCAGGCGCTGCGCTACAACCGCCCCGCCACCGTGCTGATGATCGACTCGGACGACCTGAAGTCCGTCAACGACAGCCATGGCCACGAGGCGGGCAACGGGTTGCTGCGCCAACTCACCCGGCTGGTGCAGGCCGAATTGCGCTATACGGACGTGCTCGCGCGCTATGGCGGGGACGAGTTCGTCGTGCTGCTGCCGGAAACGCCCGCCAAAGGGGCGCTGGATGTGGCGGAGCGCATTCGCGACGCGATTGCAAGCGCGTCGCTCGACCTGGGCGGCACGCGCGTCGCTTGCACCGTCAGCATCGGTGCCGCGTCGCACCCGGCGGACGGCAATTCTCTGGACGCGCTGGTGGCCCGTGCCGACAGGGCGATGTACCAAGCGAAGCAGGCCGGCCGCAACCGGGTCGTGCCCTTCGCAGCGGTCGCAGCGGTCGCAGCTTCTAGCTGAGCGCGGCGAGCAGCTGCGGAAAAACCTTGGGCGTGGCCGCGGCGATGTCGCCGGATTCCAGGTAGCCCCCATCCCCGCCGAAATCACCCACCAGGCCGCCGGCTTCCTGGATCATCAGCGCCCCCGCCGCCATGTCCCAGGGCGCGAGACCCATTTCCCAGAACGCATCGAGGCGTCCCGCGGCGACATAGGCGAGGTCGAGCGCAGCGGCGCCGGCCCGGCGCACGCCGGAGGAATTCTCCATGACGGCCCGCAGCTGCCTGAAGTACAGGTCGACGCGCGACATTTCCTTGAACGGAAAACCGGTGCCGACCAGCGCCGCGCTCAGCTGCGTGCACTTGGCGACACGGATGCGCCGGTCGTCGAGGTAGGCGCCGCCGCCCCTGGAGGCGGTGAACAGCTCGTTCTTCGACGGATCGTAGATTACGCCGTGCGCGGTCGCGCCGCGGTGCTGCACGGCGATCGACACGCAGTACTGGGGGAAACCGTGGATGAAGTTGGTGGTGCCATCCAGCGGGTCGATGACCCATCGGTACTCGGCTTTCGCAGCGGACTTTTTGCCTTCGATCGCGCCGGATTCCTCGCCGAGGATGGCGTGATCCGGATAGGCCTGGCGGACGATGTCGATGACGGCCGCTTCCGCGGCCCTGTCCACCTGCGTGACGAAATCATTGGCCTGCTTGGCGCGCACTTCGAGCTGCGTGCGGTCGAGCGCCGCGCGGTTGATGATCGCGCCGGCGCGGCGCGCGGCCTTGATTGCGATGTTGAGCAGAGGATGCATGGGCCGCGTATTCTAGTATGCGACATGCCGCACGTTCGGATCGTTCTTTGCCGTCCCAGCCACCCGGGCAACATCGGCGCGGCCGCGCGCGCGATGAAAACCATGGGACTGTGCGACCTGCGCCTGGTGGCGCCGGAGAAATTCCCGGCGCCGGAAGCGCAGTGGATGGCGACGCATGCGCAGGACGTGCTGCAGGGCGCGAAGGTCCACGCCAGCCTGGCCGAGGCAATCGCCGATTGCGTCGCGGCGTTCGCGCTCTCGGCGCGGCCGCGCGAATGGTCGACGCAGGTGCTGGACGTGCGGGCCGCCGCGGTGCAAGCCGCGCAGACCGCGCAATCCGGCGGTCCGGTGGCGTTCGTGTTCGGCAACGAGCAGGCCGGCCTGACCAACGACGAAATGCTCGCCTGCCAGTACCTGGTGCACATTCCGGCGGATCCGGGTTTCAGTTCGCTGAACCTCGCGCAGGCGGTGCAGGTGGTGGCCTACGAATGCTTCATGGTTTCTTTCTCTGCCGCCTTTCGGATGCGAGGCGAAAAGCCGGCGACGGTGGCCGACCTCGAAGGACTGTATGCCCATCTCGAGCAGGCCGCCGTCCAGAGCGGATTCTTCGACCCGGCCTCGGGCTCCAGGCTGCCGACCCGCCTGCGGCGGCTGTTTTCGCGCGTCCCCGACCTGGAACGGGAGGAGGTCAACATCCTGCGCGGCCTGTTGAACGCGCTGCAGGGACCGAGGTCCAAATAGTTGAGAGTTTTAGTCGGGCACCGTAAAATGCCTTTCATGTTCAGACAGCTACGTGAAGACGTCGCCAGCGTATTCGAGCGCGACCCGGCCGCGCGTTCGACCTGGGAGGTGCTGACCTGCTACCCGGGCCTGCACGCGGTCTGGATCCACCGCATCGCGCACTGGTTCTGGCGGCACGGCCTGCCATGGCTCGGGCGCTTCACTTCGCATGTTGGACGCTGGCTCACCGGCATCGAGATTCATCCCGCGGTGGTCGTCGGGCGGCGCGTATTCATCGACCACGGCATGGGCGTGGTGATCGGTGAAACCGCCGAGATCGGCGACGATTGCACCATTTACCAAGGGGTGACGCTGGGCGGCACCTCTCTCTACCGCGGTTCCAAGCGCCACCCGACCCTTGGCAAGAGCGTGGTGGTGAGCGCGGGCGCCAAGGTGCTCGGCGGCTTCACGGTCGGCGACGGCGCGAAAATCGGCTCCAACGCGGTGGTGCTCAAGGAAGTGCCTGCCGGCGTCACGGTGGTCGGCATTCCGGGCCGCATCGTGGAGCAAAGCGCGAAGGAGAAGGAGAAGGAGAAGACGCACTTTGCCGCCTACGGTGTGGTGCCGAACCAGGAAGACCCCTACGCCAAGACGCTGCAATCGCTGGTCGACCACGCCCAGGAGCTGGAGCAGACGGTGTCGGCGCTGACCGAGAAAATTCGTCGCCTCGAGCAGGCCGCCGAGCGCTCTCCATCCGACCCCCTCAGGGTCATCAAGTAACTGATCATTATGAGTTTTAATACCTGACAGAATTGCTCGGGATTTGCTATACTTGAGGAACTTCATCGGGTATGGAACGGGACAGCCATGAGACTCACGACGAAAGGCAGATTCGCGGTGACCGCGATGGTGGACCTCGCGATGCGCCAGACGCGCGGACCCGTGACGCTTGCCGCCATCAGCGAGCGCCAGCACATCTCGCTTTCCTACCTTGAGCAGCTGTTCGGCAAGCTGCGCCGCGCCACGCTGGTCAACAGCGTGCGCGGCCCGGGCGGCGGCTATTGCCTGGCCCGGCCGATCGCCAACATCACGGTGGCGGACATCATCGCGGCGGTGGACGAGCCGATCGACGCCACGCAGTGCGGCGGCAAGGAGAATTGCATCGACGACCGGCGCTGCGTCACGCACGATCTCTGGGCGACGCTGAACGAAAAGATGAACGACTATCTGAGATCGGTATCGCTTGCCGATGTCGTCGCGCATCAGCAAGGCAAGGCGGTACAGGTCATCAAGGATTTCCGCGGCCGCGACGCGCCGGCGCAGGGCGTGGTGGAGCGCGCGGTGGAGAAGGTGGCCGCCTGATGACGTCGTCCCTCAAACTGCCGATTTACCTCGACTACTCGGCCACCACACCGGTCGACCCGCGCGTGGCGCAGAAGATGATCCCCTACCTGACCGAGCACTTCGGCAATCCGGCGAGCCGCTCGCACGCCTTCGGCTGGAAGGTGGAGGAGGCGGTCGAAGAGGCGCGCCAGCAGGTCGCCGCACTGGTGCGTTGCGATGCGAAGGATCTGGTCTGGACCTCGGGCGCGACCGAGTCCATCAACCTGGCGCTCAAGGGCGCGGCGGAGTTCTACAAGAGCAAGGGCAAGCACCTGATCACGGTGAAGACCGAGCACAAGGCGACGCTGGACAGCATGCGCGAGCTCGAGCGCCGCGGCTTCGAGGTCAGCTATCTCGATGTCCAGCCCGATGGCCTGATCGACATGCCGCAGCTGGAAGCGGCGATCCGCAAGGACACGATCCTGGTCTCGGTGATGTACGTCAACAACGAAATCGGCGTGATCCAGGACATCCCGGCGATCGGCGAACTGTGCCGAGGCAAAGGCATCCTGTTCCACGTCGACGCGGCGCAGGCCACCGGCAAGTGCGACATCGACCTGCAGGCGCTGAAAGTCGACCTGATGTCTTTTTCGGCGCACAAGACCTACGGTCCCAAGGGCGTCGGCGCGCTGTTCGTGCGCCGCAAGCCCCGCGTGCGGCTGGAGGCGCAGATGCACGGCGGCGGCCACGAGCGCGGCTTCCGCTCCGGGACGCTTGCCACGCACCAGATCGCCGGCATGGGCGAGGCCTTCCGGCTCGCGCGGCTGGAAATGGCGGCGGAGAACGAGCGCATCCGGGCCATGCGCGACCGCCTGCTGGCTGGGATGAGCGGGATGGAAGAGGTGTTCGTGAACGGGCACCTCGAGCGGCGCGTGCCGCACAACCTGAACGTCAGCTTCAATTTCGTCGAGGGCGAGTCGCTGATCATGGCGGTCAAGGACATCGCGGTGTCCTCGGGCTCGGCCTGCACCTCGGCCTCGCTCGAGCCGTCCTACGTGCTGCGGGCACTGGGGCGCTCGGACGAGCTCGCGCACAGTTCGATCCGCTTTACGCTCGGTCGCTTCACGACCCAGGAAGAAGTGGACTACAGCGTGGAACACCTCAAGGGGAAGGTGGCGAAGCTGCGGGACCTTTCCCCGTTGTGGGAAATGCACAAGGAAGGGATCGATCTGAGCACCGTGCAGTGGGCGGCACACTAAGAGCAAGGAGCAACACATGGCATACAGCGAAAAAGTCATCGATCATTACGAGAACCCGAGGAACGTCGGCTCCTTCGACAAGGGCGACGATTCAGTCGGCACCGGGATGGTCGGCGCGCCGGCCTGCGGCGACGTGATGAAACTGCAGATCAAGGTAAGCAAGGACGGCATCATCGAGGACGCGCGCTTCAAGACCTACGGCTGCGGCTCGGCGATTGCCTCGTCTTCCCTCGTCACCGAGTGGGTCAAGGGCAAGAAGCTCGATGAGGCCGCCGGCATCAAGAACACGCAGATTGCCGAGGAGCTGTCGCTGCCGCCGGTGAAGATCCACTGCTCGATCCTGGCCGAAGACGCGATCAAGGCTGCGGTCGAGGATTACAAGAAGAAACACCAGTAACCATGGCCGTGACGCTCACCGAGAAGGCCGCGACGCACGTGCAGAATTTCCTCGCCAGGCGGGGCAAGGGCGTGGCGCTGCGCCTGGGTGTGCGCACGACCGGCTGCTCGGGCATGGCTTACAAGCTGGAGTATGCCGACGGGGTCAACCCCGAGGACATGCAGTTCGAGAGCCACGGCGTCAAGGTCGTCGTGGATCCCAAGAGCCTGCCTTACCTGGACGGTACCCAGCTCGACTTTGCGCGAGAGGGTTTGAACGAAGGCTTCAAGTTCAACAACCCCAATGTCAAAGACGAGTGCGGTTGCGGCGAAAGCTTTAACGTCTAACTTCTTCGAGCTGTTCGGCGTTGCCCCGGCCTTCGCGCTCGACCTGGAGCGGCTGGAGCGGTCCTACCGCGACATCCAGTCGAAGGTGCATCCGGACCGGTTCGTGGGCGCCAGCGATGCCGAGCGCCGCGCCTCGATGCAGGCGGCCACCCGGGTGAACGAGGCCTACCGGGCGCTGAAGAGCCCGGTGCGGCGCGCCAAATACCTGCTTGAGCTGAACGGCGTGGACCTTGGGTTCGAGACCAATACCGCGATGCCGCGGGAATTCCTGATGGAGCAGATGGAATTGCGGGAAAGGCTCGAAGGGGCGAAGAACGGTTCTGACCTGGACCTGATTGCGCGTGATCTTGCCGTCGAACGGCTGGCAATCGAAAAGAGGATCCGGGTAAAAATAGACGATGAGCGCGACCTGGTCGCTGCGACGGACTTCGTCAGAAGACTTATGTTCCTGGTACGCTTTGGCGAGGAAATCGACGCTGCTTACGAAGCGCTGGAATCCTGATGGCGCTGTTTGAGATTTCGGAGCCGGGGCAGTCGCCCGAGCCGCACCAG